>JANXXY010000369.1 GCA_025350365.1 Bacteroidales bacterium
TGAGGTTGAGCCGGGTGACGGATAATATCGATAAACCGATCCTCGGTTTGCGCCCATTTTAGGATGATGTATGGTCTGCTTTTCTTTTGAAACGTAAAAAATCGTTTGTTTATTTCAGATCCTTCGTTTACCAAAACTTCGGTGATAACTTCAACACCTGCATTGCGAAGTTTTTCAATGCCTTTGCCTTTTACAAGACGGTTGGAATCGATATTTGAAATGACCACTCTAGGAATTTTATACTGAATAATAGCATCCGTACATGGTGGAGTTTTACCAAAATGGGAACAAGGTTCGAGGTTGGCATAAAGTGTTGATTCCGACAGCAAACTTTTATCAATTACTGAGTTGATCGCATTTATTTCGGCATGTGCGTCTCCATATTTTTGATGGTATCCTTCGCCAATAATTTTATCATTATAAACAATAACTGACCCAACCATAGGGTTTGGAGCCACATTGCCAATGCCAAGCTTTGCAAGTTCAAAGCATCGTAACATATAAAAATCGTGAGTTGTGTTCGTTTGCATTCTATTTTTTACTTTTGATAAATTTAATTAACCCTATGACGATCATTGAGGCCTCGAAATATATCAGACACAAATTAAAGGACTTATATCCTTTACAGGAGATTGATGCCTTTACCGGAATCATATTCAATCATGTGATAAATTACAAACGATTGGATATTCATTTGAATGCCCAAACTTCAATTTTGCCAGATCATCAATTGCAAATTTACGATATAATTCATCAATTGGAATCCTACCGACCAATTCAATACATTCTTGGTACCACTGAATTTTATGGTTTGAATTTTATGGTTAACAAATCGGTTCTCATTCCCCGTCCCGAAACTGAAGAGCTTGTAGACTGGATCATTAACGATTATAAAGGATTATCACCCAAAATAATAGATATTGGAACCGGAAGCGGTTGCATTCCGGTTTCTCTGGCTAAAAATTTGCCTGGTTCTCTGATAACAGGGGTTGATATTTCGTTGGAAGCATTAGAGGTTGCCAAAGAGAATGCTTTATTGAATGATGTACAGGTTAAATTTCTTCCCCTCGATATTTTAGGCAATCATTTTCCGGAATTCAGTCTGTTTAATGTGATTGTAAGTAATCCTCCTTATATTACTGTGTATCAAAAAGATCGAATGAATAGTAACGTATTGGATTTTGAACCTCATCTGGCGTTGTTCGTGCCCGAAATCGATCCTTTGATATTTTATAAGGCGATTGCCTTATTTGCAAATAAATATCTTTTGGAAGATGGAAATCTGTATTTCGAAATCAATGAGGAACTTTTTCAGGAAACATCTGATGCAATTAAGGAATTGGGGTTTACAACAGAACTTCGAAAAGATATTCATGGGAGGTACAGGATGCTAAAAGCCAAAAGGATATGACAAAGAATGAGGCTCTTTCCAAAGCTATGAAATTGTGTAGTATAAAGGAATATGCACCTGTGGAAATCGAGCAAAAATTAATTGATTGGGGTGTTTCAGAAAATATTATCATTGAGATTATAACCGATCTTACCAAAGAAAAGTTTCTCGATGAATTTCGTATGGCTCGTTACTTTACCAACGATAAACTTCGATTTAATAAATGGGGGAAAATAAAAATCAAATTTATGCTTCAGCAGAAAAAAATTTGCAGAGAAGCAATTGCTGAGGCTATGGAGCAAATTTCAGATTTAGAATATATTGCTATACTAAAAGCAGAGTTAACAAAAAAGCGGAAATCCATAAAGGAAACAGACGATTACAAAGTGAAAGCAAAGCTATTTCAGTTTGCATCCGGCCGGGGTTTTGAGGCAGATGTCATTTATAAGTTGTTGGATAAATGAATATTTAAGAAGTCTTTCATTTCGAATGATTAGCCGTTTTTGTTTGATTTCAATATATCAAATTGATAGAAATGGTGAATATTCACCTCGTATGCAGTTAGCGTGGTTAAGTTGGCAGGATGTGTTCATTTGCCCGATTTTGATTTGTCATAATCGTAATGCTGAATATACTGAATATGGTTGTACGACAAACTTCGTATAAAAAGCAAAAGTTGAGGTTGGACTTTATTATGACAAATATAAGCTATAAAGGGTGAATTTTGTCGTTCACCCCTTGATAACCTGATTATTAGTTCAACCTAAAAATAAAATAATAATTGCTAATTTTGTTAAAAATGATAAGTATGGTAACCACTATAAAAAAGGGTGCTTCAAAAGAAGAAATCAACTTCTTACTTGAATCGCATCATAAAAGAAGTCAAAAAGGTATTGATATAAAAAAATATTGTGGAGTACTTCATCTTAAAGTGGATCCATTAGAAATGCAAAAAAAATGGCGTGATGAATGGGAATAATCTATTGTTAATAACAGCAGATAAAGTATTTAAAAAGGTTGAGACCCTTGCCTTAATTGATTACGAAAAATAATCCATCAACACAAAAAATTTGAACTTTACAAGGATCCCAGCCCCAAAAGTCCGTAAAACGTATATTCCACATCGGGTTTGATATCGTAAGTAGTGGAGAGAAATCCTCCTTTGAAATATAAATCATCAATAAAAACCATACATTGGGGTTTTATCAACCTGATATCGGCATTGAGGAAATTTAATGCATACAAAGCAACTGCTGTCGACAATAGATCTTCAGTCGATGTTTTTTGAAGCGCTACAAAGCCGCCTCCATTACGGTAAAACGAAAGCAATTTCTCCTTCAATGGTGGAGACTTTTTACCTGAAGTTTCCATTAGAATTGCGATGGCTGCTAACACGGGGCAGGGAATCTCTCTTTCAAAACTGATAGGTTTATATTGGTGGATGAGACGCCACATGCCTACAAAACCCTCAAGGTAGTAAAGAGCTAGTATTCCCAGAAAACTGATGTATTCCGGATGACCATTCGTTTTCGTTCGTATTACGTCAGATACTTGGTTTTTTAATTTCTGCGAGGTAGTATCGAAACTAAAGAGTCTGGCATATAGGATGGCTCCACAAAAGAGGTCAACTCCATTAAGGTTGTTTCCCGAGACTGCAATTTTTACATACTTTTTTAATGGTTCGTTAACCTCTTTGATGTTTAAGGCTTCAGCAACCAAATAACCGAACAATGAATAATAGATATCGCATTTACCTGCACGGTCGGAAAAACCACCTTCGGGCGTTTGTTTATCTATGATGAAGAACCGTATCTCATTCACCATATCAGGATCAAGCATAGAAATTGAATTCTGTAACACCGATTCAATCGATTTTGCCTGAATCTTTTTTAATGTACGCGAAGCTGCAAGTTTATAGAAAGTCTTTAAAAATTTTACCCAAAATTTCATGCAATGCTAATTTAAGACCCATGTTTTCGATAAGTTCAAGACATAATTTTGCGTCTTTTAAGTATTTGTTAAGTAAAATTTCTGTTTCTTTTTGAATGTTGTGTTGAAGAATTAATTCGTATATCACGTGGAAATTACCCGTTTCAAATGCAGTTTGTATTTGCTCCTTTTCAAGCTGGGAGCTCCTTTGGTATAATAACGAAAGTAAAACTGAAAACTTTCGTTTTTCGATGTCTCCTTTGTCTCCTTGAAAATCTTGCAGATCGTCTTTCAGCTGATAAGCAATGCCAATGTTATAGCAAAACCTGTCCAAAGTATCGAGTATATTTTTATCAGCTCCGCCCATGGTTGCTCCGAGTAAAATGGAAACCTTGAAGGCCGCAGCTGTTTTATTTTCAAATACGTTCAGCATTTCATCTATTGAAAGTATTATGTTGTCGCGAATGGAAATTAGTTCAGCGCCTTGACCGATCGTAAGATTTTTGTGCCCTTGCGAAATAACCTTTATGCTGTTGCAGATGATATCTGTTGGTAAATCGCTTTCGGCAATTAATCGATACCCTTCGCCCAGGAGGAAATCTCCGGCATTTATCGCAACTGCCATACCATATTGTGCATGAATGGTTTCCTTGCCATAGCGGGTGTCGTCGTTATCTTCAATATCGTCGTGAATTAGGGATGCCTTATGGAAGCATTCAACTGATAAGGCAAGACGATTCAAAATGATACTATTGGGATATTTACAAAATGCCTCGTACGTCAATACTGCCAAAAAGGGTCTTAAACGCTGGCCTCCGGATAGGAGAGACTCTAATGCAATTTGCTGTGTTTTGTTTTGTGATGGTCCGAAGAACCGAAACAATTGCTTCTCTTCGAAGATGGACGACGTTTTGTTCCGCAGATGATTCAGATTAAGAAGACGAATATTCTCGTTTTCACGGAAGTGGTATATTTCTTCTTTGATCCATTCCGAATCGGCATGGGTATCCTGGCATCCGCATGTTAATAAAGGAATTCCTATGCCCGGGATGGAATATTTGCTTACCGATGCAAACATTTTTTGCAGAACCTCCATGCAGCCTACACCAATAATGGCATCTACTTTACCGCTTTCAATCAGTTTTGTGGTAACGGTTGTACCCTCGGTAACTAATGCCACATAGCCAAGATTTTCAGCTTCGCGCAAAAATCCCGAGATAGAGCATTTTCCACATTCTCTGCACAAAAGGCCTAACTCATCCAGTTCAGCTTTGCAGTGCGCCATATTTTTGAGGCATTGAGGAAGCAACAGAATTCGCCGGTTGAAAGGCACCGCCCCAACAACCGTTCGCCAAATGGAGTTGCCACAACAAACCATAATGAAAGCCCTGTATTTTTCATCCCAACAATGCATTTTAATGAGCATTCCGGCATAGTTATCGAGTGCTTCAAACGATATTGGAGGCATTATTTCGTTCTGTCGAAAATATTTTTCTACCTGATTTCGAATGTCATTCCGGATGTCCTTTTCGTTTGGTACCAGCAGGGTTATTATCGATTTATCCATTCTTCCATAGTGTGTATTACTCTTATCCATATGCGCCTAACCCAAAAAAAGCACGTTTTTTGGCCATCCTGTATATCCAATGTTTTTCGGGAATGACGATAGAGGAACCATGACTCGCAATTTTAGGCGCTATTGCTAATTTCTCTAATAAATCAGGGCGGTTTGATGTATTGATTGCCTCGTGATCAATAGCAAACTGTGTAAGCCAGGCAGCATCTTCCATTAGGATACAGCCCTTAGTCTTTTCAGAAATATCGTGCTTAAAAGCTTTCAGAAAGTCGGAATTCTCATATATTTCTTTTAATGACTGACCGTTGATACGATCTTTCGACAATTGAATTACGGGGCAAGGTTCTATGTTTCCCGATGGGTTAATGTGGTGGCTTAATCCTTCGGCTGCGGGACAGAATGGTTCTCCATTTGCTGCCCAGTAAGAATCAATAAGAACCAACGAATATTTTGTTCGTCCTTCTACCAAAAATTGCCGTAGCCGGTTAATTTCTTTTAACGATAAAGCCAGTTCATAATGCGGATTTTCTCCGGATGGCCGATAAATATAGTACCATAAATAGATCACACCATTATTAATAAGCATGTTGATAAACTCATCAGACAGCGCCATTTCGATGTTCGATTTGCAAACACTAATGGCGACTCCTGTAACAAGTTTGTGTTTTGTAGCCACAACAATGGCTTGTTGGGTTCGTTGATAAACCCGGGCGCTTCCGCGGCGTATATCAGCTACCAGCTCATCTCCCTCAAAACTAATGAGTGGACTAACATTGGCCAATTGACGGAGATTTTCGGCAACTTCATCTGTCAGCAAGGTTCCATTTGTAAAAAGCTGGAAATAACAATCAGGATGTGCTTTGAAAATTTCAAACAACGATTTGTACATCAATGGTTCGCCTCCCAATATCCCGAAAAAATACGATCCATATTTTTTACTGTCAGCAATTATTTTATTAATTCCAACAATATCAAGACTTTCCGGTTTTCCTGCTTTGGTAATCCAACAACCCTGACAGCTTAAGTTACAATCGTTTGTAACCGAGATGAACTGAAAAGCAGGAAATAGTTCGCCTCGATTTTTGCGTTTTTGAAATTTTTGGAAACCCAATAGTCCCTTCCATCCCATATTGAAGGCAAATTTCCAAAGGCAGGTGCGATCTATTCTTGCGATATTTTTCAGTAATGGCATGTATGTTTATTAAATTTCTTGTTTCTCTTGCATGGCTTTTTCCCGTTCTTCTAATGCCTTGTTCATTGCTTCATTGCTGATAATCGATTGACGTTTTGTTTTACGCAATTCGAGAGCCTTATATATATCGCTGCCCAATATTGAATCAACATCCTGTAGTTGACGTTGCTGTTCTGCCATTTCATCAATGGAATCGGAACCTGCTATGGCTCCTCCCAGCTCATATCTGGGAAATACTATGGCTGTTTGCGGACATATTCGCGCACATGCCGGGCAGTTGTTTTTGCATTCTTTTGGATTCAATACCTTTACAACGCCATCGCTTTTATCGTACACGCCAAAAAGACAAAAATCGGCACACTGTCCACATGAGGTGCATCGTGAATAATCGATTACCGGATACCATGCTGGCCATTCCTTGTCACATTCAATTTCCGAAAAACTTGTAATAATTGATTCACCTGATAGAAACGAATGAACTTGATTTTTTATTTCGTCATTTGATAATCCTCTGAAATTAATAACTGAGAGTTGATTGGTTTTCAAATTCACTCCGCTATGGTTCAGTAGCAGTTTTATAGCTCTGGGGTAACAAGCAATGACAAGTGTTTCTTCCTGAATCGAAAAAATTCGGTTGGCTTCATCCTTTCGGGTAGCGCAAATACCGCATAAATCGGTCAATTTAGAAAATTTTATGCCGGACGTTAAAAGTAATTTTTCAATTTCTACCAAACGTGTCGGCTCAATAATTTTACCGAGACAATTACAGAATATTACTTGTTTACCCATTATAAAATATAAAATTTAATTAAAAAACCTAAAACGACTTAAAAGGCTATAAAATCAGACATCTTATAAATTTGTATTTTTTCTGTCATAAGCCATAAGCCATCAGAGCATTACTATGTTTAATGTCGTATCCGGTTAAACGCTTTTCTGTGCTGAATTAGTTTGTAGCTATATCATAAACCATTAACGAAGTCCCATGGCGCACATATAGTTTTTTGTCCTTGATTACGGTATGAGCCCAATGCTGGTTTGCGCCAAACGGAACTTTGAAAGTACTTAGAATATTAAAGCCATCTGTATTAGGTTCAACAAGGCCGATTGTGCCCGATTCAGCATAAACGTATAAAAGACCTTCTGCCGAAATAATGTTACCCGGAGCTAATTGACTTGCAATAAATAATTCCTTACCAGTTTTCCAATCCAAACTGATAAATTTCCGGCTTTTATCACTTGTACCGTAAATGCGGTCATTCAATACCACCACTCCACCCATCCTGTTATCAAGCGAGCTGTTACGCCATACTTCCGTAACATTATCTCCGTCCTCAGACAATTTCAGCATCACCCCTCCACAACCATATCCGCTAACACAATAAAGATACCCATCTTTATAAACAGGTGTATTCGGATGCACCGCCCATTGGTTGGTATGTTCATAACTCCATAATAAATTGCCATTGGATGCATCAATGCCAAGGATTGATTTCTCCGTCATGGTTACCAGGATCTTGCGATTTGCTATATTGATCAGCAGGGCAGACCCATAGGCGCTTTTTTCTCCATTGCCCTTGCATTTCCAAATCAATTTACCTGTAATTTTGTCAAGCGCAATTACATTGTTATCAGAGCCCCCAACAGTAACAAACAACTTATTATCATCAATTAATAGATTTTCAGTTATTCCCCAGGTAATATTTCGTCCCCCATACATCGCCATTAGATCGATATTCCATTCTATTTTTCCCGTTTTTAGATCGAGGCAAACCAGTTTTTCGAATGCACTTATCATGTAAATCTTGTCCTGGTAAATCAAAGGAGTAGAACGAACTCCATTCCAATTCTCAGTCCACTCAGTACCATATTCTGTTTTCCATAAAAATTTTCCGGTATGATCCAGGGCATAAATAAAGCCTTTGTCTCCAATCATTCCAGCTGTAATCACAAACGAATTAGTAACAGCAGCCGATGCATGGCCATCTCCAAGATCGTCAAAATGCCAAAGAAGTTTGGGCCCGTTTTCAGGCCATTTCTTCAATAACCCTGTTTCATTGTAAATACCATTTCTATTTTCTCCACGCCATTGCGCGATTTCCTGACCATTCACATTTATACCAAGAATTATGGCTAGAAATATTTGGATTGTTGTTTTCATCTGATAGTTTTTTAGCGGTGTAAAGTGATGCAAGATATAAAAAATCTTAAAAGGCAGGTTATAATTTAAAAAAGAGGATGTCTATTAACAGTCTGTTTTTAAACTGGTCTTACAACACGCTAAATTTCTATAGAGAGGGATTTCTGAACTGAACACACTTTACTATTGTTCACTGTTTGGGATCTAATTTTTTAATGGAATATAGAAATATCCTATCGAACTAAACTGCGTTGTCAGAGTAAACGTAAAAATCAATCGGTATGTGAATCATCGATTCGTAGTCCTTACCCATTTCCAACATGTCTTCATCATCGGACTCGTAATACCATTTTATGTACACATCTTTAATATTATAATTTTCCTTTATCGATTTTAAAAGTGTGAAAACCTGTTTTGAACTACTTGTGTTCATATATTCCATACGAACTTCGAGTGTGAATTTTTTTGATGAACAATTTTTAACCCATTCGATAATCGGATTATAAAATGTGAATGTATCTTCTATTATCGATCGTCCCTGAATGATCATTTTGCCTTCAGGATTTAAATCCACCATTGGAGTGTTCTTTGTTGCTTTAATATTCAATTGTGTCATGGTTGTATTATTTGGATTTTTTTGAAATTTAATCGATCGGTGTATAATTTGATTAACTATACGGAGTCTTAGAAAAATTGTAATTTTTTATTGATGTTAGATAATTAATATTCAACTAACACATCATTTTAATTGACGAACGTATCAATACTGATTAGTGATTTGAAATGGATATTTGGTCAAAGAAAGAATCCTTTATTATTTCTTGCAATATTTCTTCAGGAAAGCAAACTTATGTTTGCTGATGAATCGATTGTTAATGTCCTTGGGAGCAAGTACAATTTTACAAACACTACCATTAAAGTGCATTTTCAGCGATCGAATTGAAATTATTAGTCCCGCAAGACTACTAGAACCCGTTGAAGTATTTTAAAATAAAAAAGGCCGGAAATTTTCCGGCCTTTTTTATTCTTATATCCATGTGATCAGGTTAAAATCCTGTCTGTGTGGAAGGTCCGCATGTTTAGGGAAAATTCTGATACCTAAATCGAAAGCCCCTGTTTTGGTTGGTACCACATCTACATCGTAGGTGGCAATTTTTCCGTTTAACGAAACCAGCTTAAGCTCCTGCGAATGAACTATCTTAACCTGATTATCTGGTATAATCATCTCAACGATAACTATTTCAACACCTATATCCTCAGGTGACAGCTCATTTAGATCGAGAACAACTTCGCCTTTGTACGTCTTTCCACTAACGATATTCTCTTTCAATACATCAGGCAATTTTACCGAAACGACCCCGATGCTTTCCCAACTGCGGTATATTTTCTTTTTCCATGAGGAAAGTTCTTTAGCAAGTTCGTATTCATTTTCCTTAACCCGCTTCGACCGTTCGTAAAGTTTGCTATAATAATTGTCGTCATAATCACGTAACATCCGCTTTGAAGTATAATTGGAAGCTACTTTAGAGATGGAATTCTTAATATATTTTACCCAGCCGGCCGGAATATCATCATCGTCTCTAAAATAGAATAAAGGGGCGATTTCATTTTCAAGCAGACTGTATATCATTTCAGCATCAAGTT
This sequence comes from Bacteroidales bacterium, assembly GCA_025350365.1. GTDB lineage: Bacteria > Bacteroidota > Bacteroidia > Bacteroidales > JAAUTT01 > JAAUTT01. Next base: position 9,872 of record JANXXY010000369.1, read on the forward strand.
CATCCTGAAAATCGCTATTGTCATAGGTTGTCTCTTCAGGTAAAGCCCAGCCAGCATCAGGGTAATAACCTTCGGCCCACCAGCCATCAAGCACACTAAAGTGCAGAACTCCATTCATTACCGCTTTTTCACCACTTGTTCCCGAGGCTTCCAAAGGTCGGGTAGGCGTATTGAGCCACACATCAACACCTTGAACCAGGTGTCGGGCAAGATCCATATCGTAATTTTGCAAAAACAATATTTTACCCATAAATTCCGGACGCCTTGATATTTCAACAATCATCTTTATTAAGTCCTGACCCGCTTTATCTGCCGGATGAGCTTTCCCGGCAAATATAAATTGAATTGGCATTCCCGGATTATTTAGAATACGCGACAGTCTTTCCAAATCCTTGAATAATAAATGAGCTCGCTTGTAAGTCGCAAATCGTCGTGCAAAACCAATGGTAAGCGTATATTTATTCAATTTATCGGAAATCTCTACAATATGTTTCGGGTTTTCGTAACGTTTAATAGATGATTCCCGCATTCGGTCTTTGATGTAATCGATCAAATTACGGCGCTGATTATTACGAATTTTCCAAATATCTTTGTCAGGAACTTCATAAATCTTTTCCCATAAATCTTTATTTAATTGATTATGAATAAAATCTCCTCCAAATTTGGATTCATATAACTGCTGCCATTCTTTTGCTGTCCAGGTTGGGTAATGCACACCATTGGTCACATAGCCGATGGTAAGCTCTTCGGTAAGAAATTCCGGCCACATTTTACTGAATATTTCTTTGCTAACCCGGCCATGAATGCGGCTTACTCCGTTCACATACTGAGAAATATTGGCTGCAAGAATGCTCATAGAGAAATGTTCTACAGGATCGTTTGGGTTTATTTTACCCAAACCCATTAATTGTGTCCACGAAATGTTTAACCTGTCGGGATAATGAGCCAGATACATACGCATCATGTTCTCCTCAAAAGAATCATGTCCTGCTGGTACGGGGGTGTGGGTAGTGAAGAGTGTGGAAGCCCTCATTATTTCGAGCGATTCACTAAAAGTAAGTTTTTTCCCTCCGATATAATAGTTCAATCGTTCCAATCCTATAAAAGCAGCATGCCCTTCATTACAGTGATATAAGTCAATTTTCATGTTCATGGCAATGATTGCCCTTATACCGCCAACACCAAGCAGTAATTCCTGCTTAAATCTGTTTTCCCAGTCACCACCATAAAGATGATGTGTTATTGATCTGTCTTGTGGCGTATTGTCTTCGTAATCGGTATCGAGCAGGTAAAGCTCAACTCTTCCGACATCCACTTTCCAGATTCTGATGTTTAATGTTCGGCCAGGAAGTATGATGGAACAGGTTATCCAATTACCATCCTTATCACGAACCGGAATAGCCACTGTTTTTGAAAAATTCTGAGGTTCTGATACAGCCATTTGATCACCGTTAAGGGAGATAACCTGTTTAAAATACCCAAACCGGTACAACAAGCCAAAACCAACCATATGAACATTTGAATCCGAGGCTTCCTTCAGGTAATCACCTGCAAGAATTCCCAGACCACCTGAATAAATTTTTAGTGAGTTGTGTAATCCGAATTCCATGCTAAAATAGCCTATTACAGGATCTTTACGTTCCTTTTTTATGGCCATGTACTGAGTAAATTTCTCATAAACCGAAGTTAGTTTTTCAAGAAATTGTTTATCGGATTCGAGCTTTAACAGTCGGTGATATGAGATCATCTCGAGAAATACCATCGGGTTTTTTTCACTTTCTATCCAGACGGTAGGATCAATGGATTCGAATAAATCCTCAGCCTCATAGTTCCAGCACCACCAAAGGTTTTTGGACAGTGCTTCCAAAGCAGCCAAGCGTTCAGGTATATTTTTTTGAACCAAAAGCCGTTTCCATTTAGGCTGAGAAACAATTTGGTATTTTTCCACATGCGGCAATTGTTCCGCCGTTTCTTTCTCAACAAAAAGGCCGGCCCGCTCAATAGATTTACGCAAGGCAATGTCGTAGGCGGTATAATAATAGGAGATGAAGTTTTTCCAGAGAGCAATGCGCGACAATTCCGAAGCTTTGTTTTTGAGGTATATTGTATGTTCGGGACTCATTTTTGAAAATTCATGAATCCGGCTCGCTACATTGCTTACTACGTAGGCTTCATTATCATCGGTACGCTCAATAATAGTAATAGCCTCTTTAGAAATACTGCTTTCCTGGCGAACCCAAAGTCCGAAACCTGCCAGTGAAGTGGTAATTGTTGGAACATGAAATGCAAGACTTTCCAAAGGTGTGTAACCCCATGGTTCGTAATAAGATGGAAAAACTGATAAATCGAGTGCCGATAAAATTTGATAGTATGGAAGGTTAAAAATACCATCGTTGCCATTCAGATAGCAAGGAACAAATATGGCTTTAATTTTCTGGTTTAATTCGTTTGTTAAACCCGCTTGTACAAATCGTTTAATTATAGGGTCATATTCAACATCATGAAGATTATGTGTTAAATATTTACCTGCCGTATTTTGGCAATCGGCACCATTGAGAATATTAAGCAAATCCTTTCTTGGTCCATAGTGGTTTGCCGGGATAAAAATGAAAGCTATAATATTTCTATCTAAGGTTTGATAAGAGCTTAACTGACCCAATGCATCAATAAATAAATCGATACCCTTATTTCTAAATTCATATCGACCACCTATTCCAACCAATAGGGTATTGTCATCAAGTGTTTGGCAAACAAGAGCGCTCGAAACGTCGAGTAATTTTTTCCGTGCCTCACTGCGCAAAATATCAAATTGTTCTCCCTGCGGAACAAAGGAATCTTCAAATCCATTAGGAGTGACCAAATCAACTGGTTTTTCAAAAAATTGTGCACATTCTCTGGATGTTATTTCGCTAACAGTGGTAAATGCATCAGCATTTCGTGCTGATAATTTTTCGAGGGATTGTTTGGCTACTACATTAAACTCAGTTGCAATGATATCACCATTATATTGGTTCAGTTTACTATACAGCGGAAGGTCGTTGCCGGCAATAGATCGACCCAGGGCAGTTGCATGAGTGGTGAATACTGTGGCAATGGAAGGCATGTAAATTTTTAGATATAATATCCCGGTACCAGTCATCCATTCATGAAACTGTGCAACTATTTTGTCGCGGATGCTGAGGTGAAAACGGCAAAAACTTTCAATTACTTTCCCTGCTGCGTATCCAAAAAGTGCAGGTTCTATATAGTCCCATTGTCCTGATAAGGAGTCAAGTTTATAAGTCTCCCAGAAAATTTTAAAAATATCGTCTTTCTGTGGCACGAAAGTCATAAAATCGACGATGATTACAATGGGGTTACCTGCAATATTCCATCGGCCGATTTTTACACCAAGACCTTCTTCGACAGCTCTTCCTCTCCAAGATTTAAAAAGTAGCGGATCCTCAAGAAATTCCGGATTCTGATTGGTATCACGCCAAACATCGGGTCCTATAAGGATATAATTACTTTTTAATTTTTCAACCAGTGTTAAAGCTTTTGTCGAAATTACAGTGTGTATACCACCCACTTTATTACAAACCTCCCAGCTTGTTTCAAATAAATAGTTTGGGCTTTCCATATTAGTAGAATATCGTTAAATTCAAATTATATGTATTTATTAACTTAGATCAGATTTGTTTCCTTTTTTTTTTCAGGTTTTTTTTCTACATTTTTCTGCTGGAAATCTGTCTTTTTTTTTGCTTTTGTGGGTGATGGTTTTTCTTTTTCTTGTGCTGTTTTTGATAGTTCGGTCTGGTATTTTGCTATTTCCTTGTCTTTTTCAGCGAGAAGTCGAATAAGATCATCTACATTCTGTTCAGTAATATTCTCCTTGATATCTTTCTTCACACGTATGGTAAAGTCACTTAATACATTCATGTAATTAATAAAAGCATCGTATGGTGATTCGTAAGGATTTACATATGAATAGGATGGTCGGTCGGTAAAAAATTTAGTGGACATATAATAAAAATGATCCGATGCCTGGAGGTATTTCCAATCGATCTTAATTTTTGGATCCACACTTTTTTCTACCATGTCACACAGTTCATATAATTTGGCAAAGGCTTCTTTTTGAAGATCATTTCCAAGCCAGGCGGTCAAATCGCGTTCCTCATCAGCCCATGATATTGGTGACGGAACACTTATTGATGCTACCGGTTGTTGATTTCGGATGATGTCCGAGGGGAAGCTAAAGGTATAATCCGTAAGTTTAAATATTGATTGGGGCATATGTTTCAGAAACTCAAAAATACCTGATTCGGCTGATTGTCTTCCGCCAAATGTTTCGTAATCGATAAAAATATTGACGTTTTCCTCGCGTTTATCAATATTATTTAGCCACTTAGCAAATTTCTCAGTTGTTAACGGGTATTGATTCCAGGTTTTATTGGAAAACCGGAAGGATAAATCATCGCTTAATTTAAAGTTTCTTAATAAAAGTTTTAATCGTGGGTTTACAGCACTACAATAGAGATAATTGGAACTTTTCCAACCAAGAATGTGTTTGGCTCCTTCAGTTATCATTCCTTCGAATCCCATGTTGGCTATTTGCTCTCCAATTTGATCAGAATAAATTAATTCGGAATTGCAAAATATTGTAGGAATTTGTCCAAAGTATTTTTCAATTTTTTTCCGATGACTAATCACCTGACGTTGAAATTCGTCAGGATTGGATAATGATGCAAGTGAATGAGAATCGGTTTCACATAAAAACTCCACCTGACCGGTTTCAGCTAAATCTTTAAAACTTTTAATAACTTCAGGAGCATATAATTCGAATTGATCAAGAGCCGACCCAGAGATAGAAAACGCAATCTTGAACTTTTCTTTGTTTTTTTGGATGATATCAAGCAATACCTTGTTAGTTTTCAAATACGACCGATCAGCAATTTTTCGTAAAATAGATTCATTGGAATAATCATCGTAATAGTAATGTTCTTTCCCAATGTCGAAAAAACGATAACGCCGCAATCTGAATGGCTGATGGATTTGGAAATATAAACAAATAGTTCTCATTATTAAAAAGTTTATTAGATAATAACATTATACATAAACTGAATCATAAACCTCTTTCACTTTAAGAGCGGAGTTTTCCCATTTTAAACCTTCTACCTCAGTTTTACCGTAGGTTGAAAACATTTTATACAAGGCAGGATAATTTAAAATTCCATAGATGGCATCGGACATTGCATCAATGTCCCAAAAATCGACCTTAATGGCATGATTGAGTATTTCGGAAACACCTGATTGGTTTGAGATGATGACCGGAACATTTGATTGCATTGCTTCCAATGGTGAAATTCCAAAAGGTTCGGAAACAGAAGGCATTACGTAAACATCACTCATGTAATACATTCGGTAAACATCATCTCCGGCAAGGAATCCGGTAAAATGAAATTTATCCATAATTTTTAGCTTGGCTGCATGTGCAATCATCTTGTTCAGCATATCGCCGCTGCCGGCCATAACAAACCGGACATTATCCATTTTCTGAAGAACTTTGTGTGCCACTTCAACAAAGTATTCCGGACCTTTTTGCATTGTAACACGGCCAAGAAATGTTACAATTTTTTCATCAAATCCTTTGGTAATCTTTAAGTTTTCCTGAACTTCTATTGGTTCAACTGCATTATAAACAGTAAATACTTTTGATGGATCGATACCGTATTTATCAATAACAATGTTGCGGGTAAAATTACTTACCGTAATTACTCTGTCGGCAGCCATCATTCCTTCTTTTTCTATTTCAAACACAGCTGGATTTACTTTACCTCCGCTGCGGTCAAAATCAGTAGCATGAACATGAACCACCAGTGGTTTACCTGAAACCGTTTTTGCTGCAATCCCGGCCGGATAAGTTAACCAGTCATGTGCGTGTATGATATCGAAATTAACTTCTTTTCCTAAAACGGAGGCAACAACAGCATAATTGGCAATTTCCTGAAACAGATTTGGGCCATAGGTTCCAGAAAATTCAAACATTCCTTTATCATTGGTTGTTACGTATTTTTTTGAGCCTCCGTAACTGACCGAAAATGATTTCTCATATTCTTCAGGAG
>JANXXY010000421.1 GCA_025350365.1 Bacteroidales bacterium
AGTCGGATTAATTCTGATTTTGAAACTTTGTAGCTCAATCTTAAAAATTTTAAAAAATGAAAGTAAAAGTAGCTAGTATTCCAGTACAAGACCAGGGAAAAATCATTACGGTTCTATACCTAGAAATTGGGCTTTCTGAAAAAAGTAGATGTGCCATTAAGCAAGGATAGCAGATGGCAAACTGCGGTTAGCAAAGAAGAACGAGACGGAACAGAGTTTTGTTGGAACCTTCACCCAACCACTTTGAGCCAGCGAGAGTTTATCAAAAAGCACTTTTAGACGCAGGCATTCCTTACACGCAATTCAATGTTGACAATGCCCAACAAGAATATGAACGACTGGTAAGTCTCGGGGTTGATTTCAGTGTAAAACCAATTGAAATGGGGACAGTAAAAATTGCTGTTTTCAATGATACTTGCGGAAACAACATTCAAATTGTCGAAATGCTTTGATATTTAAGCACTGCCGCTCATAAAGTGCATAAAAAATGTCTGGAGCCAATGTGAAAAGAAAGAAAAATTAACTTACTTTTAACTTACAAATTGATTTTTTTTTGGGTGGTACACTTTGCTCCGGAATGTGTGGTGCACTTTGACCGAAATATTCATCAACTTCACTAAGTTTTTTATTTTAAATTTTACTACTATTTTGATATAACTATGAAATACAAACTCTTATTTTATTTTTTAGGAATCGTAATTCAGGTCACTTCTTTTTCTCAGCCTAAAACATGTGTAGTAAAACTAGCCAAGGCGGATTCTCTATTAGCATCTATTCCATCAAATGTTCATTTGCAGGGCTACTTAGGTGGTAAGGTCGACCAATGCATTAACATGCGAATCAAAACACAGGATATTAATCAGTTGATCGAGCCTTTTAAAAATAGAACAGAAACGCGATTATGGCAAACTGAATTTTGGGGAAAATGGATTCTCTCAGCTATTGCGGCATATGAATATACGCTCGATCCTGAACTATTTACTATTATTCGGAATGCTGTAGATGGACTTCTGGCTACTCAAACGGCTGATGGCTATATCGGGAACTACTCTCCGGATGCGCAACTGCAAAATTGGGATATTTGGGGCAGAAAATATACGTTGTTGGGTCTACTGGCTTATTATGATATTTCAGGTGATAAGAGGGCTCTTGAAGCTTCCGTAAAACTGGCTGATCACATGCTTTTGCAAGTTGGTCCCGGCAAAGTGGATATTGTAAAAACTGGTAATTACAGGGGTATGCCAAGTAGTTCGGTTCTCGAACCTGTGGTTTTGCTATATCGACATACTGGGGAGAAACGCTATCTGAAGTTTGCTAACTATATTGTAAAGCAATGGGAAACTTCTCAGGGTCCGGGTTTGATAAGTAAAGCTTTAAATAATACAAATGTAGCTGATCGGTTTCCACAACCTGAAATTTGGTGGTCGTGGGACAATGGTCAAAAAGCTTATGAAATGATGTCGTGTTACGAAGGATTACTGGAACTTTACAGAGTAACTGGAGAGTTATCTTATTTTAAATCAGCTCAAATGGCAGTCCAGAATATTATCGAAACGGAAATAAATATTGCCGGATCCGGCACTGCGTTCGAGTGCTTCTACCATGGTGGTAAGCGACAGACCGATCCAACGTATCATACCATGGAGACGTGCGTTACATTTACCTGGATAAAACTTTGTTATAATTTGCTGCGTCTTACAGCGAATCCAATGTATGCCGATCAAATAGAGAAATCGGTTTACAATGCTTTGATGGCATCTATGAAATTCGATGCTTCTCAAATTGCAAAATATAGTCCCCTTGAGGGAATTCGACATGAAGGTGAACAACAATGTGGTATGCATATTAATTGCTGCAATGCCAACGGGCCGAGGGCTTTTGCTTTATTACCTCGTTACTCTCTATTGTCGTCATCATCTACTATTTATATTAATTTGTATGGTCAATCAACATCTTCAATTGATGTAAACACAAAAAACAAAGTAACATTAGTTCAGAAAACTTCATATCCTGTTTCAGAAAAAATTGAAATAACTATTCAACCTGAAAAATCGGAAACTTTTACAATGGCATTGCGTATTCCTGAATGGAGTTCATTAACATCAGTATTGGTGAATGACGACCCTGTTAATGAAGTTAATGCAGGTAGTTTTAAGAAAATAACCAGAAAATGGCAAAAAGGGGATCGCATATCACTAGTGCTTGATATGAGAGGCAGGATGATGGTGTTAAATGGTCATCAAGCCATTATAAGAGGACCGGTGCTATTGGCTCGTGATACACGATTTGGCGACGGATTTGTGGATGAAACTGCTGTGGTGCAGCATAAAAACAATATAGTAGAGTTGATTTCTTCGGATAACAAGCCTGAAAACATATGGATGTCATTTACAGCTCCGCTTATTTTAGGAACTGATCTTGAAGGAGAATATAGTAAACCCAGGCAAATTCATTTTTGCGATTTCGCCTCAGCCGGAAACACCTGGTCAAATGATTCACGCTACAAAGTATGGATACCCCAAACTATTAATGTTATGAAAACAGAATACAAGGCTTATTAAGGGCTTTATCGGATTTTATAAATCTTTATGTTCTTATTAAGAGCAATGTATTGTGATGAAAAATCAAATTGCAGAAGATGTAATCCAAATACTCGGAAAATGGATCAAAAAAAATAACCATCATGTGACGTATACGATTTTTCTATTTAGCGTCAGATGATGGTTAAAGATTTTATTTTGTAGCCAGTTCAAGCCGTTTAATTATGGAGAATATAAAAGTAGCCGACAATACACAGCAAATCACAAGGATTGACCAAAGCATCCAAAGTTCAATTTTATCCCATAATCCTCCAATGTAACCCACTAATGAATTGCCTATTGCAGTGGCTGCGAACCATCCACCCTGCATCAACCCTTTGTATTTGGGGGGAGCAACTTTGGAAACAAACGATATTCCTATGGGGCTCAAAAGTAATTCGGCGATGGTTAAGGTAAAGTATGTGCTTATTAACCAGTAAGGTGTAACCAACGAAGTTTCCGGAGCTACCTGTCCTCCAAGGGAGTGTGGACTAGGTAAATTGAATGAACCAATGGCTAAGATAACAAAACCAACGGCTGCCAGCAACATACCATATCCGATTTTGCGTGGTGAAGAAGGTTCCTTCCCTTTGGATGCCATATAGGTGAACAGACCAATTACCAATGGTGTAAGTGCAACGATAAAGAAAGGGTTGAACTGCTGGAATTTTTGAGGTGTAAACGGATTAATGTCATCATAGCTTTGGTAGCGTAAATAAGCTAAAATACCAAATCCTACAAATGCCAAAGCACCTAGCAGTCGGGTGTGAGTACCTCGTTTAGGCCGAAACACAAAGTATAAACCAACTACCGACAGAAACAATGGAATCAAACCGAATAAATCGAACCAGAGGTTTGTGCCTCTGTCTACGGTAGGTGCGGTATAGTCCCGTGCAAAGTACGTCATACATAAACCGTTCTGGTGAAACGACATCCAGAAGAAAATAACCACAAAGAACACCAAACCAAGCGCAATTAATCGTTGTTTGGTTTGTTCGGGAGTTAAAGTGATCAGCTTGCTCTTTAACGAATCATCTTTCGATTTTTGTTTTTCAGTTAAATCGGCATGTTTGTAAAATCTCCGGAATCCCCAGAAAATTCCCATCGAAATGATCAGGCTAATACACGCTACTCCAAAACTATAATGATAGGCACGACTCAAGACATTGATATAATGTTCGGAGAAACTTCCTAATGTTGCCAAAGTTACCGAGGAATCCTGGTGTTGAGCAATAGTGAGAAAATCGGAAGTATTACCCGGTTCTCCTTTTAAAAAGCTGTGAGCCATGGCCGGGAGGCGCGCATCGTATGTGAAATGAAATGAACGTAAAATCCAGTTACTTACTGCTTCGGCAGCTGTTGGGGCAAACATTGCTCCGATATTTATACCCATGTAAAAAATATTGAAAGCAATATCACGTTTGGAGCTAAAACGAGGATCGTCATATAAATTACCAACGAGTGCTTGCACATTTCCTTTAAAAAACCCGGTTCCGATGGATATTACTACCAATGCGGCAATAACCAACGCAAAACCCGAGTTCATATCGGTTGGGATGGCTAATAATAGGTAACCAACAAACATAGTGATCAATCCCAGACTAATTGTTTTGCCATACCCCAATACTTTATCGGCAAGTAATCCCCCAAACAGTGGAAGAAAATAAATAGCTGCGATAAAAAATCCATAAATATGACTTGTAGTAGCAGAATTAAATCCATATTTTGCCTGAAGAAACATAGCAAATATGGCAATCATAGTGTAATAGCCAAATCGTTCGCCCATGTTAGCGAAAAAGGCTACAAATAGTCCTTTGGGATGATCCTTTAGCATAGTCGACCGATTTTAAGTTTTTTGTGATTTCGACAAATAAACGAAATCTTTTTATTTTGTACAATGATTAAAAAATGTTGCATAGCTTTATTGTGGTAAAAAAAGGGTATAAGTTAATTTTTTAGCTTTCACCCTTCATGGTCTGGGGCAAATAAAATAAAAATGTAAAATCAAAAGAAAATAGAATTAAAAAAACAGGTGAGAGATATCCTTAAGTACAACACTTCGGTAAATTTTCAGCAATATTCTTAAAATGAAATACTTAGATATATATTGAAATATTTCTTTATTTCTATGTATTTCAACGTATTACATTTTATAAAAAGCAGAAGCTGAAAAATTACCGAACTATTGTAAGTATGCACCATCAATTAAAAGAGCTTACATATTATGAAAGTACTAACTGCAGAACAGATTCGAAAGGTTGATGCCATCACCGTTGAACGGGAACCTGTCGAATCAATTGATTTAATGGAGCGAGCTTCCCGCAAATGTTTCGATTGGATAGTCAATCATTTCGGAAAACCACTTTCATTAAAAATATTTGTCGGTCCTGGCAACAATGGTGGCGATGGTCTGGCAATTGCAAGATTGTTAGCCACCGACGAGAATGATATCGTAGTATTTATGCTTACACGAGAGGAAAAACTTTCTCCGGATTGTTTCATAAATTATAACAGACTAAAAAGGGAAGGCGGAGTAAAAATTTTGTTTTTGGAAGAATCTATGCTATTGCCTGAAATAAATAATAGTGATATTGTTATCGACGCATTGTTTGGATATGGATTGTCTCGAACGCTTACCGGACTTGCAGCCAGAATAGTTAATCATATCAATCAATCGGGGGCAACCGTTGTAGCTATCGATATGCCTTCTGGACTTTTTCCCGAAAAAAACAACTATGAAGATGCAGAAGCTATTATCCATGCCGATTTCACTCTTACATTTCAGTTTCCAAAGCTGTCATTTTTCTTTGCCGAGAATGAACCGTTTGTGGGCATCTGGCATATTCTCGATATTGCTTTGCTTCCCCTGGCAATCAAAGAACAATTATCACAATATTATTATGTGGAAACTTTCGATATTTTACCGCATTTAAAAAAAAGGAATACGTTTTCTCATAAAGGAATTTTTGGTCATGCATTACTTTTGGCGGGATGTTATGGAAAAATGGGTTCATCTGTTTTAGCATCAAAAGCATGTTTGAAATCGGGAGTTGGATTATTTACAGCACGCATCGTTTCAAAAGGCTACGATATTATGCAAACAGCAGTTGCTGAGGCAATGGTAAGTGTTGATCCTTCTAGTGAATATCTTGCATCACTACCTGAATTGAAGGGCTTTTCGGCCATTGGGATTGGTCCCGGGATAGGAACAAATGATGCTACCGGGTTGCTTACTCTGCAAATCATTAAAAATGCAAAAGTTCCCGTGGTTATTGATGCCGACGGATTGAACCTTATCGCAAAAAATCCTCAATGGATGAAAGAGCTTCCTCAGGAAACCATTCTAACTCCGCATCCCGGAGAGTTTGACAGGTTAGCAGGGACATCTTTAAATGAATTTGAACGACATTTGAAACAAATAGAATTTTCGAAGAAATACCATGTTATTGTGATCCTTAAGGGTGCATTCACCTCAATAACTACTCCTCAGGGTAATTGCTGGTTCAATAGCACTGGAAATCCCGGAATGGCCACTGCCGGAAGTGGCGACGTATTAACAGGAATTGTATTATCTTTGCTGGCACAAGGTTACATGCCATTTCAGGCCGCTATTATGGCTGTTTTTTTACATGGTTTGGCAGGAAACCTTGCCTGCCGGGATTCCGGTGAAGAAGCTTTGATGGCTTCGGATATAATAAATTACATAGGTAAAGCGTTTCTAAAATTGAAAAATAAAATATAATGATTAAAAATATAGCCATTCCAGTTTTTATTCTAACGACTGTTTCCTGTTCAGTATCAAGAGATATCGAAGTTGCCAAATTAACCAACCCGCAGGCAATAAGTTCACAAAGCATTATTTACGCATTACCGCAATCAGCTGTTACAGTAACCATTGACGTAGCCAGAACTTCAGTTGTAAAAGGAATTTATGCCGATTATGCCCTTAAATACCTGAGTATGGCCAATGTTCCCATGGCCGATTCAGAAACATATTCGATTTCCAACGTAAACATCGAATCTAAATCTGAGGCTGATCCTTTACAATATTATTCCATTAAGTACAAAACCTATCCCGATAATTTAAATAAGCTGTTATCGATGTCAAATAAAGGAATGGTATTAGATTTTGCTAATGCGTGGAAAAGCAATATAAACTTAAGTTTACCAGAGCCTAATAAAAAAGATATGTTCTCCGATCCTTATCTTTTAAAGGAAACAACCCGGGAAAAGGTGGATACATTTTATAAAACAATGATGAAAGATTCGGCCATTGTAAAGTTACCGGTGATAAAGAAACAGACTCAGGTAAAAAATACAGATGATTTTGCAAAAGAGGCGGCCATTAACCTGATCAAAACCCGTAAGCGCAAATTAAAAATTTTACGTGGTGAATATGATTTTCATCCTGAAGGGGAAGCTTTAAAAGTTATGATTACCTTGCTTAACAAACAGGAAGAATACTTTTATGCCTTATTTGCCGGTGTAAAACGAATTGAAAAATTAAACTATACGTATTCCTTTGTTCCTCAGCCCGAAAAGATTTCAAAGGATTTGTGTTATTTTTCATTGGAGAAAGGTATTCAGGACAACAATGCGTTGGGTGGTTCAGTAATTTCTGTTCAATTGTCTAAGGAACAGGAGCCAGTAAGGGCAGTTGTTCCTGATAAGGCAAAAAATATTTTATATATCCGAATTCCTATGCAAGCCACGGTATCAGTGAAATTAAAAAATGAAAACATTGCAACAGCGCGGTTACCAATTTATCAGTTTGGAGTAACTCAGGTTTTGCCATTGCAATAAAGTATCAGATATAAGTCTTTCAAGAAACACAATACAATTGAGGTAAAAAGCCACGAATGCACGAACAATTATTCGCGCATTCGTGGCTTTAATTTAAATTTATTCTAATAAAAACAGTATCATCGGTTTCATTTAATTTTTAATCCGGTTAACCGGAGTACAATGATAATGACTTCTACCAGGCATATAATGGATTATTCATCATCATTTCGTTTACTTTTTGGCGAACTTTAGTAATCATCGCCTCACTATCAATATTGCTCAATACGTCGTCAATTAATTCAACAATCGTTTCTATTTCAGCCTCTTTAACTCCGCGTGTAGTAACAGCAGATGTTCCCAAACGAATTCCTGAGGTGAGAAACGGTGACCGGCTGTCAAATGGAACCATGTTTTTATTGATGGTGATATCGGCTTTTTCCAATGTTTTTTGAGCAACTTTACCGTTTAAATCCGGAAATTTGGTTCGTAAGTCGACAAGTATAAGGTGATTATCTGTTCCACCGGAAATAACTTTGTATCCTTTATTTATCAAGGCATTTGCCATTACCTGAGCGTTTTTTTGCACCTGTTTGGTATAAACGAGATAGCTGTCGGCGAGGTCTTCGCCAAAGGCTACCGCTTTAGCAGCAATAACATGTTCAAGAGGACCGCCCTGAATGCCGGGAAAAACTGCTGAATCGAGCAATTGAGCCATCGTTTTCAAATCGCCTTTTGGTGTTTTAATACCCCATGGATTTTCAAAATCTTTACCAATCAAAATCATTCCACCACGAGGGCCACGCAATGTTTTGTGGGTTGTTGTAGTCACAATGTGACAATGTGGAAACGGATGGTTAAGCAATCCCGTGGCAATTAGTCCGGCGGGGTGTGAAATATCAGCCATTAATATAGCGCCAATTTTGTCGGCAATCGAACGCATACGGGCATAATCCCAATCGCGTGAATAAGCCGATGCGCCTGCAATAATCAGTCTTGGCTTTTCGGCGAGGGCAGTTTTTTCCATATCGTCGTAATCAATAACGCCTGTAGCCTCAGTAACACGGTAGGCAACAGGATGATAAAGAATTCCCGAAAAATTAACAGGCGATCCATGCGTTAAATGACCTCCGTGAGAAAGATCAAAACCCATGAATGTGTCGCCAGGTTTTAAAATGGCGAGCATAACCGCTGCATTGGCTTGTGCTCCTGAGTGTGGTTGAACATTCGCCCATTCAGCCTTGAAAAGTTTTTTAGCGCGTTCGATGGCTAAGTCCTCCATCAGGTCAATATATTGGCAACCGCCATAGAAACGGTTTCCACTGTATCCTTCGGCATATTTGTTGGTAAATACCGATCCCATTGCTTCAAGCACCTGATCACTAACAAAATTTTCCGATGCAATTAATTCTATACCACACAATTGGCGGTGTTTTTCCTGTTCTATAATGCTGAATACTTTTTCGTCTCTCTTCATTTTTTGAATGATATTGATTCTGATTAAAGCCCAAAGGTAGGGCTTATATAACGAATAATAAAAGTGAAAATAAATAAATATTAGAAAGATATTAACCGGGGCGGGAGACAGGGATAAGGATTGAATTTTCGAGGTTGTGCCTAATTTGGCCAAAAAAATCAGGCTGAGTCTGTAATGATATAATCGACTTAGGCACAGCCCAAGCCGAACTGGGGTTAAATTTAAAAATTTGAAAATTGACTTTTCGCAGTAAGTACAGGCTGAGCCTGTAATGATATAATCGACTTAGGCACAGCCCAAGCCGAACTGGGGTCTGTAATGATATAATCGACTTAGG
>JANXXY010000432.1 GCA_025350365.1 Bacteroidales bacterium
TTAGCCGTTGGGTTGGTACAATTTACTGCGATGCGATCGGCGGTGATGGTTGCCGTCGGAGCTGTTTTATCAGCGGTTATGGCTTGAGTTGCGTTTGCAGTACATCCATTGGCAGCAGTAACCGTAACTCAAGCCATAACCGCTGATAAAACAGCTCCGACGGCAACCATCACCGCCGATCGAACCACAGTAAATTGTACCAACCCAACCGCTAACCTAACCGCCAGCGGAGGAATATCATATGTTTGGAGTACAGGGGAGGTAACAACTGCAATAGCTGTGACACCTTTGGTTAATACTACTTATTCGGTTACGGTTACAGTCGCCAATGGTTGTAATACAATTGCAACACAAGACATTATCGTTGATAAAACACCACCCGCTATCTTTACAACTATGGGGGGTGGCGCCTATTGTTCCGGGGGAACCGGAGTTTCTGTAGATCTTGATAATTCTGAATTAAATACTAACTACGAATTATATCTGGATGGTAATCCTACTGGAAATATTGTTGCTGGAACAGGATCTGCTATTTCTTTCGGATTACAAACATTGGTAGGAATCTACACTATCACAGCCACAAACACAATTAGTGGTTGCATAAGTACCATGAATGGAAGTACTTCGATAACATTAAACCCGATTCCTAGCGTAAATCTAACTCAAAATCCGGCTACGGCTTGTACTGGCATATCTATTCAACTTGACGGAAGTCCATCGGGTGGCACAGTACCTTATACTCATTCATGGACTGGAGCTAGTGCTGGTTTACTAAATAATACTGCAATTCAAAGCCCTACTTTTACTGCCGCTGCCGGTGGAACATATACTTTCGATTATAAAGTTACCGATGTTAACAATTGTAGTGCATCAAACATTATTAATGTCGATGTTACTGCAAGTCCATCAGCGTATGCCGGAGCCAATCAAACCATCTGTCATTTTGAGAATGTAATAATAACTGATGCAACAGCATCTGACTATGATTTTCTGCAATGGACTACATCTGGCGATGGCACATTTGTATTAGACAATATAATTAATCCAACCTATAATCCTGGAATAAACGATAAGTCTTCAGGAACTGTAATTCTAACTTTAACAGCTAGTAATTTAACTTGTGGAAATTCAGTAAGCATCAAAACTGTTACAATTTCACCAGAACTTATTGCCACTGTTGGAGCACCAACACCTTATGTGATTGGTGCATCAACTAAGATTGAAGTCGGAATTAAAGTTACCGGCAGAACGCTAATGAGCAGTTTAGGTCTCTACCTTGTGGCTCCGGATGGGACTAAAGTAATTCTCAAGGATAATAATTCCGGATGTTTTAACTATGGTTCATCAGTCGATGTTAAATTTACCTCAACATTGACGTCCTCAGATACATACGACATTTGTACAGTTGCTTTTCCTCTTAGCGGAACATTTGGAGCTGAAGGCGATTGGGCCAATTTATATGGCAAAGATCCGGCAAACGGGGCATGGAGGGTACAAATATCAGATTGTGACAATGGTTCTGGCAATAATCCTGGCTTCATTGACAAAGCTTACATTATATTTGAAGATAAAAATGTAAATGGTCAAACGGAAGTTTTAAGTTACGATTCTGGTAATGCTCACCTCCCAATCAATCAATCTTCGGTTGCATTTGATTGTGCGTATACTGATTACGTTGTACCTATCGGTCTAAGAACCAAATGTGCTGATTGCGGCGCCGTTAAAGAAAATGGAGCCGATGCTCAGGTAACTGTTCAAGGTGGCACACCAATCTATTCCGGGTATAATTGGTACGATAAAAGCAACCCAACAACGGTTATTGCTACCGGAGTTACAACCAAATTATGCAAAGGAAGTTTCTTCGTGGTAGTGAACGACGCAAATGGATGTTCTGATACTGCTTTTGTTGAGGTTTCTTCACCAGATCCTATCAAGATAGATAAAATATTCTTCAGTAATAATGATACTTTGCACTGTTTTGGTGATACAACAAGTATTCAATTGAATTTTAGTGGAGGAACAGGTTCATTACAGTATTCAATAAATGGAACAACCAAAAATAGTGGTCAAACAGTTAAAGGGCTAATTGGGGGTGTATATCCATTGCATATTTTTGATGCAAATGGTTGTTCAAAAGACACCACCATCACTATTGTAGCGCCTGCCTTGATCCAGATAACCGGCTCTTCAAGCAAGGATATAAGTTGTAACGGAGCCGCCAATGGTGAGATACATGTTACTGCTACAGGTGGTAATCTACTCAAGTATAAGTTGCTCGATGCAGTTACCAAGGCGGTTTTAAAAGAAAACAAGACAAGTCCTGATTTTCTGGGTCTGATTCCTGGGACATATCGCGTTGCTGTGCTTGATTCTCTGTTTGGATGTAAATCTGATACCACTTTAAGCATAACAATTAATGAACCCGCAAAACTAATTCTTTCTGCTATTGATTCAACAAACATCACCTGTTATGGAGCGAAAAATGGTACTATTAAGTTTACGGTTGTTACAGGAGGTACAAGGCCATATAACTAGTCGGTAGATGGTGGAACTACCTGGTTAACTGATTCATTAGTAACCGGATTAGATGCCATAACCCATAAGTTGATAGTAAAAGATGCGAATGCATGTACTGCATTCTTTACACGTGATATTAAATTATCACAGCCTGAACAGATTATCATTAATAACGTTACCAAAATTGATGCTACCGGTTGTGTAAGTGGTAAACTGGGAAAAATTACGATCGATGCACAAACTGCATCGGGTTCAACTGCTTCCTTAGAATATTCGTTAGATGGCACAAACTGGGTATTAAGTAATTCATTTGATGTTGCCGGTGGAAATTATACAATTTATGTTCGGGATAATTTAAACCCAAACATGTTATGTTATGTTACCCAAAATGTAACAGTTTTTGGTCCAACATTAACATTTAGTTTTATTATAAATACCCCACCAACCTGTTATAATGGAAACGATGGTAGTCTTGGGATTATAGTAAAAGAGCCAGGGCCATTTGATTTCTCCCTAAACGGTGGACCATCTCAAACTAATTCTCTTTTTTCCAATCTCACTCCCGGCCTCTATACTGTTCGAGTAATCGATCAATCAAGTAAATGTGAAATAACTACCGATGTTATTGTTCCCCATGGACCTTCATTGAAAGTAAAATTAACAGTTATTGATCCAATTGGATTGAATAAAGGTAGTATTCAGGTAAATTCCATTCCTGGTGGAATAAATCCATATCAAATCTCTATTAATAATGGCGTTACATGGAGAACGGATTCCACGTTTACTAATCTTTTAGCTGGTAATTATACCCTGCGGGTAAAGGACATACATCTATGTTCGTTTGACACGGCATTTGTAGTAAAAAAAGGACCGGTTTTGAAAGTTGATACTATCATAACTCGCATCACATGTTATGGCCTTACCGACGGAGCAATTGGATTACGTGTGGATGATGCTGATAACGTTCCTCCTTTCACCTATAAATTGGATGGTCCAACGCCAGGTGAAGTTACCAATACTGATCAATCGTACTTGTTCCAAAACCTTTCGGGTGGTTTGTATACAATAACGGTTATAAATAAAAATGGAGCCGTTTATCAGGACACTATTACATTAAAAAATCCATACCAAATTATAGTAAATGGTAAAGTTACGAATGCTATATGTAATAGGTATCCAAAAAATATGACCAAAGGAAGAATTGACATTGCTGCAACTGGAGGAATGGTACCATATACCTATTTTTGGTCCAAAGATTCTACCCGTTCTTCTATCACAAATGTTCCGGTTGGTGCATATTCGGTAACAGTAACCGATAAGAATAAATGTAGCACAGATGCATCTTTTTGGATAAGATCGGACACTTCCGTATTTGCCTATGCAGGCTTTGATACGATTGTATGCCCGGGCATACCTGCGCCCCTTCATGCATTGTCCAATGCCAAGGCATTTTATACCTGGTCGCCTGATAGTGGTTTGAATGCTTCTCAAGTTCAAAACCCTGTTGCAACTATTTATAAACAGAGAACCTATAAATTAATGGTCTCAAAATACCAGTGTTTTGATGTCGATTCAGTTACCATATTCGTGTATCCTACATATGGTTTAAAGGCGAGCATTGATACATTAAAAATTGGTTATGGCTTGTTTGCTCAATTGGAAGCACATCCTGACACCTTTAAATTATACGAATGGTACCCATCAACCTTTATAGATAATCCATTTAGCCGGACTATAACAGTAAATCCATTACTTTCAGGTAAATACACCTATTTTGTAACCGGAACCACCAAAAATGGATGTTTTGAAAAGGATACCGTAATTGTAATAGCCGGTGATAATATAAAAATCCCAACAGGTTTTACTCCTAATGGTGATGGAAACCATGATGTGTGGGAAATTAAAGGAGCCGACTTTTACCCCGATATTATTGTAGATGTATTTAACCGTTGGGGTTCGCGGGTCTTCCAATCCAAAGGCTACGATAATCTTAACAAAGTCTTTGACGGAAAACGGAACGGACATGATTTGCCGGTTGGAACTTATTATTTCATCATTGATCTTAAAAATGGCACTGACCCAATAAACGGAACTGTAACCATTATAAGGTAATTTAATTACATTATGAACCGAGCTTGTTTTCATCATATACCTAAAACGAATGAACGACTCCTTGAAACGGGTTGCATTCAACCTATAAAAACTAATTTTTTCCGGATGAAAAAGTATTATACCTTCATTCTCATTTTACTTGCGGTAGCAGGGCGACTGCAAGCACAGCAGTCGCCTTTGTATACCCTTTATATGATGAATCCTTTTGTGATTAACCCGGCAATAGCGGGCACCCACAATTATTATCAAATCCGGTCGAATCATCGATTTCAATGGGCCGGTTTTAAAGATGCTCCTATCACTAACTCAATTAGTGCTTTTGGCCCTCACAGCTCAAAAGATATGGGTTTTGGCGGGCTCATTTCCAATGATGTAACAGGTCCCACCAGCCAGACAAGTATTAGTGGAACTTATGCTTATAATGTTAAGTTAACCAGCGACATTCGATTATCAATGGGACTGAGGCTTGGCGTAATACAATATAAAATTGACGGAACCAAGATTGATCTTGACGGGACTGGCTCAAAAACAGAGGCTACTTCGGATAATGCACTTCCTAATGCGATAATTTCCAAGTTTCTGCCTGACGCTTCTGCGGGCGTTTACGTGTACGCTGCCAATTTTTTTGCCGGGTTTTCAGCCAACCAGTTACTAAATAATAAATTTAAAACCGGGCCGGACGATTTGGGTCTTAGTAAGCTTAGCAGTCACTTTTATCTGGTGGGCGGATATAAATATTTTATTGATCGGGAATGGGCTATTGAACCAACGCTGATTCTTAAAAAGGTTGTACCTTCGCCTTTTCAGTTGGAGCTCGATTGTAAAGTAATATACAATAACACACTTTGGGGAGGCTTAGCCTTTCGTACCCAGGAATCGTTTTCCATTTTAATGGGATATACCTACCAGAAAAAATTCTATTTCGGATATGCATTCGATTTAGCATTAAACGAAATAAAAAGGTACACTTTAGGATCGCACGAAATTGTTATTGGTGTTAACTTTAATACAATTAAAAAGGTTTCGAGGAAAAAAAAGTAAGATGAGAATTTGGACATATTGCCTTCTTGTTTCGATCATTATCACAATGGCCGCTTGTCATAGGAATTCACAATCAGATTTCATTATCCCAAGGGAGAAATTTAAAGATATTTTGATTGATATTCACCTTATTGATGGATTTTATACTGCTAATTACCTTGCATTTTCATTTCAAAAAGATTCAGCAAATTTCTATACCGATATTTTAAAAGAATATGGCTGCAATTTAGCCCAGTTTGATAGTACCTATCGATATTACATCACCGATCTCAAAAAATTTGATCTTCTTTACGAGGAAGTTATTACCGAGCTCAATAAAATGCAGGAGCAAAGCTTTAGATTAATCGAGATGGGTGGCGATTCGCTTCGAAATCTGTATCGTGGCAAAAAAGTGTGGAAGCTTCCAAAAGACGGTCGTACTGAAAAAATACCTTTTGATATAAAACTCAAAGATTCAGCGAACTATAACATCACCGTGTTTCTCAAAGTGTTTGCCGACGATAAGTCAGAAGACCCGAAACTTACAGCCTGGTTTAGTTATGACAATGGAACTAAAGAAGGTGGAAAATCTTATTTTACTGAAACTTCATACCGGGTATCCCGCCGCTTTGTGGTTTATACATTTTCGAAAAAAGCCCCAAATAAAAAAGTGAAAAATCTTCGCGGATTTATCCTCGATCATAATAATAAATCGAAATTATTTAAAAAACATATCGAGGTCAAAGGAATATATGTAACCAAAAGCTGACCGGAATGTGCCGCAAACTTAGCGCTCATTATATCTTCCCTGCAAACAGGCCTCCTTTAAAAAGAGGCGTTGTAGTTGTTAAAAACGACGGGGCAATAATCGATATCATTGACACAAAAGGGGAACTTCAGGAAAGTGAACGACTTGAGTTTTTCGATGGCATCATTACCCCAGGTTTCTTGCCTGGAATAGATCATCCGGAAAATGAAACCCAGTTTTCTATTTTAGAAGAAATGAAAACTTATCAGAAAAATTTCTCACATATTTCACTTCAGGACCTAATCAAATGGAGAACCATCGATGCTGCTAAAGCAAGAGGATTTGAAAATATACTTGGAACCATCTGCATTGGAAAGAAACCGGGATTAAACCTCATCACTAACATTGATTTCGATAAAATGCAATTAACTTCGCAGAGTGAAGTAAAAGTGATAGGATGAACACAATGTTATTTGATCAGGTTATATTTGGACCGGTAAAAAGCCGGCGATTGGGCATTTCACTCGGGGTTAATCTTCTTCCGGTAAACGGCAAATTGTGTAATTTCGATTGTATCTACTGCGAATGCGGCTTAAATAAGGATTCAAGTGGCCTAAATAAAAAATTACCTACAAGCGAAGAGGTAAATAGTGCCCTGAATGAAAAATTAACTGATATGCTTCAGAAAGCAGAAGCTCCGGATGTGATTACCTTTGCAGGGAACGGTGAACCTACCATGCA
>JANXXY010000436.1 GCA_025350365.1 Bacteroidales bacterium
AAGCCTTAACCATATACCCGTATTTACAAAATGGACAACCTATAAAAATTTATGTAAAATATGCTAAAGTTATCAAAGACACCACCAAAACAACTCAAATTGAAAATTCAACTGCGTACATCTATAATAACGATATATGCGTAGACACGATTTTAATTAGTAACGAAGGCATTGGAATATCCAAAATATCCCCGGATGAAAATAAAAACTATAGGTTTAAGGTAATTGCAGATGGTTATCCTGGCGCTGAAACTGAAGTGATGATGCCAAAACCAATCCAGGGGTTGGTTGTTGATACAATTACGATACGTAATGGATTTGAAATACAAGAGAGTTATCTTTTGCAAACAAACGTGAAATTTAAAATTGATCATTCCAAAACAACATATTACAGCATTAATTTTTCCGAAAAATATTATTCAATAATTACTAATTCTGATCCTTATATTTGGGGATTTAGAGTATTAAAAGGTTATACTTTTTGTAACGCTTCATTATTAGAATATTATAATTATGGAATTGGTGGTAGTAGTGGTTATTTTAGCATAAACGAACCCAAAAAATTACTGGAAAATTTTTCCAGGTTAAAAGTAACATATAATGGCACTTATGCGCAAGGTAGTATTTTTTATTTCAACGATCAATTCGTTACTAGCGATACCCTATCTATATCAATCATTGCCAAATTTATGAACACAGATTTGCTTTATAAAAACCCCATTCAATACCGGTTGGAAGTTTCCACCCTATCACCCGACAATTACAAGGCTCTATACTCCTTATCCAAATACAATATCAACAAGGAGCAGGATATTCCCATTGGCGAACCCATACCCATATACAACAGTGTAAAAGGCGGGTATGGCTTTGCGGCAGCCATTGCCACGGCGGTTGACAGCAGTATTAGCAACAAGGGTTATAAGGATTTTTTTAAACAATAATACAACCATAACATAATAAAATGAGAAATACTAAAAAAATGAGATTCAAATTGTTATTTGTTGTTTTACTATTTACATTATCCGCATGCCAGAAACAAAACCATTTCGATGATGTGCCTTACGTTACAGTTGATGGTATTGTAAATAATAGTTATATACTCGATATGGCTATCGATGCCAATAATGTAAAATGGTTTGCCACAACCGGCGGTCTGGTAAAACTTACCGGAAGCTCCACCACAGTTTACAAACGTGCTCAGGGCATGGATTGCGATACCTTGACCAAAGTTACCACCGATGCCAACGGCGATGTATGGTGTATTACCTATAAGGCCAGCATTTTACAGTTCAATGGCAGTTCATTCATCATTCATAAACCATCAACACCGTCGGTGCATTCTATGGCTCAACCTACTGCAATAACTATCGATAATAATAATCATGTTATGATTAGCACTTTGCATGGTTTATATACCTATAACGGCTCTAATTGGAGTGTGTTTTATTTTAAAATGCCCTTAGAAGTGAGTAAAATTAGCAATCTTTGTAAACACCCGCTAAATCTCAACAACATTTTAATAACCCAGGATGATAACAAACGCTTTACTTTCGATGGTAATTCGATTAAACCATTAGATAGTATAATGGGCTTTCCCTCCGATTCCATCAGGTGTTTAACCACCGATGCCAATGGTAAAATATATTGTGGTATTACTGTTCGCGGTTTATTAGTGCCTGGTAACCCAAGCCCGCATATTCTTTCACTGGGGATCGACTGGAGCGACAACGCAATTTCCGATATTGCTGTTGCATCAAATAATCGTATTTGGGTAGCAACAGCAAACAGTATAGCATACATCGACAACGGAAATATTCACCGATACAGACCGGGACAACTACCAATTTATTCTGTTGAGCATATCCGGCTCGATCGTAAAAACAAACTTTGGTTTTATAATATGGCAGGAGTTTATACCATAGAATAGTTGCTTAAGTTTTATACTGGAATTTCTCATTTATTTTTATTACCACATGAACCCATTGAAAAAGAGCAAAAAAATAATTACAATATGAGATATCCATATTTATTATTATTTCTGTTAGCCACTTGCAACCTTAATGCCCAAAGCCGCCATACAATAAGCGGCACTATTACCGATTCCACTAATGGAGAGCATTTAGTTGGTGTTACCATTTACGACGAACTTAGTAGGCTCGCTACTGTATGTAACTATTATGGCTATTACAGCTTAAGCTTACCGAAGGGGAAAGTTTCGGTAACTTATTCTTATGTTGGGTATAACCCTGTAAAGCATTCATTCGATTTATTAGCCGACACAGTAATTAACCTAAACATGCAAACAGCTCAAACCATAATTAATGAGGTAGTGGTTACGGGGCATCACCCCGATGTGGCATGGGTTCAAACAGGCGTAATTGCGCTTAAAACCAACCAGATAAAAACTGCGCCGGTATTACTTGGAGAGGCCGATTTGCTTAAAACCATACAGTTATTACCAGGAGTTAAAGGGGGCACAGAAGGTAGTGGAGGATTATACGTGCGCGGAGGAGGGCCCGACCAAAACCTGATTTTACTCGATGGTGTGCCAGTTTACAACACCAACCATGCTTTTGGTTTTTTCTCGGTGTTTAATCCCGATGCCATTTCGGGTTTTACTTTTTACAAAGGAGGTATGCCTGCACGCTACGGTGGGCGTTTATCCAGTGTTCTCGATATTAAAATGAAGGAGGGAAACAACCAGAAATTTTCGGGGGAAGGCAGCCTTGGTATTATTAGCTCAAAATTTACTATCGAAGGCCCTATATGCAACCAAAACACCTCATTTATTGTGTCGGGGAGGCGCACTTTTCTCGATCTATTTACCAGAACCTTAAATAAACTAAGCCAAAGCGTCGACCCACCACCCGCTTACTATTTTTACGACCTTAATGCTAAAATAAATCACCGTTTTAATAACCAGCACCGATTGTATTTTAGTATTTACAGTGGAAGCGATTATTCCGGAACCAAATACAATGGTATCTCAAGCGACTACCTTACGAAATATAAGACTACCGATGGTTTTGGATGGGGGAACTTTACCAGCTCGGCACGTTGGAATTATTTAATTACCAATCATTTGTTTTCGAACATAACGCTTATCTATAGCAAATATCAGTTTAAGGTAGAAAATAAAATGGAAGAAACTGAAAAGCCCTCCGGCAACCTCAATGAATTTATTAACCGATACACCTCAGGTATTGAAGATATTGGCGCACGCTGGGATTTGGAATATTACACGATGGCCAATCAAAATCTACGTTTTGGATTAAGTTATACCCGACATAGTTTTAATCCGGGTATTACCATAATAAAAGATCAACTGGATACCCGTGATAATGCAAGGGATACCACTTTTGGTAACCAGCCTATTTTTGTTAACGAGGCATTTGCATACGCCGAAGATGAATTTACAATTGGAAGGTTAACAACAAATATTGGGGTGCATTACGCGTTGTTTTCGGTTCAAAATAAAAACTACATCCATTTGCAACCCCGTATAGCCCTGCAATACCGAATAAATTCGAAACTTGATGCTAAACTGTCCTACGGAGCTGTAAGCCAATACCTGCATTTACTAACCAACACAACCATAGGCATGCCAACCGATTTATGGTTGCCTGCTACCCAAAAGGTTAAACCTGAAAAAGCAAGGCAATATGCTGTCGGTGTAAACTATAAATTGCCAAATAGTTATTCTGTTACCGCCGAAGTTTATTATAAGGAAATGGAAAACTTAATTGAGTACAAGGAAGGCGCGTCCTTTTATCAGATAAATGATAGCTGGGAGGATAAAATTGAAGTGGGGCGTGGCAAGGCACAAGGCATTGAATTGATGCTCCAAAAAAGCGAAGGAAAACTCACCGGATGGATAGGTACCACCCTCTCAAAAAGCGATCGTACCTTTGCCGGCCTTAACAATGGCATAACATTTCCCTACCGCTACGATAGTCGTTTTGATATATCGGTCCTTGCTATGTATAAACTAAGCGACCGCATAAATATAAGTGCCAGCTGGGTGTTACACACTGGCAATGCCATAACCCTGGCACTAAAAAAAATAGAAATATTTACAGGTGATACTTCAATAAACACTCAGAA
The DNA here is from genome assembly GCA_025350365.1 of Bacteroidales bacterium. Classification (GTDB taxonomy): domain Bacteria; phylum Bacteroidota; class Bacteroidia; order Bacteroidales; family JAAUTT01; genus JAAUTT01. Next base: position 4,105 of record JANXXY010000436.1, read on the forward strand.
ACATCCGTATTATGTTCCGATTTTCGATGGCCGTAATAATTTTCGTACACCCGTTTACCATCGTTTGGATGCCGGTGTTGATTTTATCAAGCACAAAAAACGAATTACCCGAACATGGTCTTTTGGTTTGTACAACGTTTATAACCATCTTAATGCGTACTATGTTTATGCCGATTTGGATAGTAATAAAAATCCAACCCTTAAACAAGTTACCCTTTTCCCAATTCTCCCCTATTTTAGGTATAACATAAAATTTTGATAGTTATACTTTTAAGAATATTGGTCTGGAAGTAGCATCTGTGGGACTAGGGACAAAGTAGCTTGTGAGTATTTTAATACAAGCTATATAAGTTGGCTTAAGGTTAATTTTCAACTAACAGATTAATTAAAATGGTTGTTGTTCTGTACTTTAAGTGATTACAATGCAGGATGTATTTTAAATATTCAATTAGTTTTTAGGCATAATAATTGTTTTGTATCAACATGTATAACCAAAACTAAACTATATCAACATGACAAATTTCCTTCGAATCTCAGCACCTATAGTTATACTATTGCTTTGTGCTTCCTGTTCAAAAGAACCCGGTGAACCTGTTCTTTGGGAACAATATACCCGGGAAAATTTTAATGAAAGATATGTGAACCGCATCGCTGTCGACTCAAAAAACAATAAATGGTTTGCCACTTTTGGCGGCCTGTTAAAGTACGACAACAGCCAATAGGCTGTGTATTATAAACTTACCAGTACACCATGCGATACTTTGTTCGATATGACAATAGATTCGAAAGATAAAGTATACTGCATTACATCCAACAAAAATATTGTCTGCTTCGATGGCAACCAATTGAGTACTATTTGTGAAGCGAATTTTTTTAATCTTACGGCGATATGTACTGACCTTAACGATAAACTTTGGATTGCCGGACTTTCGGGGGTTTACAGATATGATGGGACTATATTGACACGATTTTATGGTCCCACATATACAAATTCAAACTATTGGGCTTTGGGCATTGTGGCCGATAAAAGCAATCAGCTTTGGGTTATAACAGAAACAGATGGACTTGTAAAATTTGATGGCTCTAAATGGGTCACCTTCTATGCTAATAAGAATGAACATCATTGGATCTTTAACTGCGTAAATATTGACAACTCCGGTAACGTTTGGATTGGCGTTACTGCCTCTGGGGCATGGAAGTATAATGGCGTTGGTTTCGAACAGTTTAAAAAGGACACGGTTCCATCTTTATACAATACGATCCATTGTATGGCTTTCAACTCAAAAGGGAATGCCTGGTTTGGTACTGATAAGGGGGTGTTAAAATATCATGGAAAAATATGGACTACATTCCTCGACAGGGAAATTGATCCAGACCCTATGCACTATGCACCTGTAAAAAGTCTTGTATTAGACAAAAATGATGAGGTTTGGTCCACGGCTTTTGGACAGATTTATAAAATTTTTAACCACTAATGATCGTCGACATATAATTACATAATCCAATCTATGTCAATCAAGTATCTTTTTATTTATGTTGCAGATACTTAATTTTATGCAAGCCAATGGGCAATATGGGAAAAAAATGTCATAAGTCGCAACAACTTTCGCACTCCTGTTTACCACAGGCTTGATCTGGGGATTGATTTTGTAAAACAGAAAAAAAAGCGTACACGTACCTGGTCAGTTGGTATATATAACGGAACTTCATTTTAAAAATCGAGCTAATTATTAGTATTTCAGTAATTTAGTTTATATTTTAAATTTTATGTGGTCACTATATAATATATAATATAATATATATAAATTTGTTTATTAAATTTATATGTATTATATTTGTGTTCACTATGTATATTGACGACTGCACATATAAATCTAATGGAAAAACCCGCCAGCGCATCTTATTGCGTAATAGCCAAAGAGTTAATGGTAAGGTTGTGAAAACAACTATTGCCAATTTATCCGATTGCCCAGTTGATGAAATTCAAGCCATAAAAACAGCACTTCA
>JANXXY010000014.1 GCA_025350365.1 Bacteroidales bacterium
GATATCAAATACCGTGATATTAACGGCGACGGACAGATTACTAACTTAGACCGGGTACCGATAGGTAATCCAACAACTCCTGAAATTATTTATGGAGCTGGTCTTTCGGTCGGATATAAAAACTTCGATTTCTCGTTCTTCTTGCAGGGATCTGCCCGCTCTTCCTTCTGGATAGACCCTATCAGGACTGCCCCGTTTATTGCCAATCCGGATTTAGGATCAGGTTCTCAAAATGCCCTATTAGATGTTTATGCTAATAGTCATTGGTCTGAAGATAATCGGAATTCTTATGCACTTTGGCCAAGATTGAGCCATTCTTTAATCCAGAATAATTCCCAGACAAGTACATGGTTTATGCGGAATGGTGCTTTTCTAAGGATAAAATCAGTAGAATTAGGTTATCAACTTCCAAAAACGATGGCCAGTAAAGTTCGTTTAACCAACGCACGTTTTTATCTGAGCGGCACCAACCTTTTTAATTTTAGCGAATTTAAATTATGGGATGTCGAAATGGGCGGAAACGGTTTAGGTTATCCTATCCAGCGTGTCTTCAATGTCGGCTTAACAATTAATTTTTAACTGATTAAAATCTGAAATGATGAAAAATATACAACAACTAATTGTATTACTAATATTGAGCATGTTAATCTCGTGCGATAATTTTCTGGATGTTGTACCAGATAATATCGCAACGATTGATAATGCTTTCACTGATAAAACACAGGCAGAAAAATATTTGTTTACATGCTATTCCTTTATGCCAGTATTAGATCACCCTCAAGGAAATCCAGCAATTTATTCTGGTGATGAATTTTGGATATTTTGGCCAATACCTGCTGGTTATTCTGTAACACTTGATCCGTATAATATCGCCCGGGGATTTCAAAATAGAGCAAATCCGCTTTTGAATTTTTGGGATGGTGGTGGTGTGGCTAAACCGTTATGGCAAGGTATTCGATCCTGTAATATTTTTCTGGAAAATATTGAAAAGGTATCAGATCTTGATTCCTACATGAAGAAAAGGTGGATCGCTGAAGTTAAATTTTTGAAAGCCTATTACCATTGGTATTTATTAAGGATGTATGGGCCAATACCAATTATTGATACGAACCTGCCTATTTCTGCATCATCCAATGAGGTTAGGGTAAAAAGGCAACCTACAGATGAAGTAATACAATACATTGTTGATTTAATTGATTCCGCGGTTGGGGATACCCTTAATACCGGCTTGCCAATTAAAATTGACAACCTAGCTACCGAATTGGGCAGAATTACACAACCTATAGCCTTATCGATCAAGGCCCAGGTTTTAACTACTGCTGCAAGTCCCCTGTTTAATGGAAATACTGATTATACCAATTTTAATAATGTAGATGGTAAACCTCTTTTTAATACTACATATGATGCATCTAAGTGGGAAATAGCCGCAGCTGCATGTAAAGCTGCAATCGAAAGTTGTGAACAAGCTGGTATAGCTTTATATGAATTCAAAAATAATATTCAGGTTGTTCCTCCTAGAACTAAAATAGAGATGAATATTCGTAATGCTGTTTGTGAAAAATGGAATAAAGAATTGATATGGGGATATATAGGTAATGGAAATTCTGCTAATTTTATGCAACAATGGGCTTGCCCTAATTTAGATCCAAATATTATCAGTTTATCTGTTTTTGCGCATTTGGCTCCTCCTTTAAAAATGGCCGAATTATTTTATACTGAAAATGGCGTACCAATAAATGAAGATAAAACCTGGGATTATGCAAATAGGTTTAACTTACGTACTACCACAGTTGCCGATAGCGCCTTGATCGAGAACTACCAGACGGTTGGACTTCATTTTAAGAGAGAACCCCGATTTTATGCAGATATGGCTTTTGACGGATCCAAATGGTTCATGCAGAATGCGACCTGGGACTTTAAATGTAAATCAGGTCAAAATGCAGGAAAAAAGCAAAGTGTTTTATATTCTGTAACCGGATATTATGCCAAAAAACTTGTTA
>JANXXY010000036.1 GCA_025350365.1 Bacteroidales bacterium
AAACGAAATTATCAAATTTACCGAAAAGGAAGCTCCGGATATTATTTGCTTTCAGGAGTTTTACACCCGCGAAAAAGGAACATACTCTGAAGCCGAAATATTTAAGAACTTACCTAAAAACAAATACAGACATATTAAATACACGTTCAGTAAAAAAGGTGTTTCAAACTTTGGAATAGCCACGTTAAGCAGATATCCTATCATTTCGAAAGGAGAAATTCAGTTTGATAACACCTACAACGCTTGTATTTATAGTGATTTAAGAATTGGCAATGACACCATTAGAGTTTACAACAACCATTTACAAAGTGTTCGATTTCTGAAGCAGGACTACGATTTTATCGACACTTTAAAGTTAAAATACGACTCCCGCAATTTCATTGGATTTCTTGACATTACTTTTCGGTTAAAACAAGCTTTCGTTAAACGTGCTCAACAGGCCGAAAAAATTGCAGCCCATATTAAAAGTTCACCTTATCCGGTAATAGTTTGTGGCGATTTTAATGATTCTCCGGTATCGTACACCTACCAAAAGATTCAAAAAAATCTGGTTGATGCCTTTATGGAATCAGGCACAGGCTTTGGCAATACATATCTCGGAAAATTCCCGTCATTCCGTATCGATTATATTTTGCATGATAAAAATCTAAGCTCATCGAATTATAGAAGCCCAAAAATAGAGCTCTCTGATCATTATCCTGTTGTTTGTTTTATCTCAACGAAATAAAAGGCAAATTATTAAAATCCACATTTCCACCTGACAAAATAATTCCCACTTTATGATTTTTGAATAATTCCGGATATTGAAGCAATGCAGCTAAGGGAACAGCCGATGATGGTTCAATTATTATTTTCATTCTCTGCCAGATCAACCTCATAGCATAAATAATCAATTCTTCTGAAACTGTAACAACATCATCAACATACATTTGAATGGCTTTAAATGTAAGAGATCCGAGAGATGTTAACAAACCATCGGCAACAGTTTTTGGATTGTTTGAAGGAACGATATAGCCGCCGCGAAATGATTGAAAAGCGTCATTTGCCATTTCTGGTTCTGCAGCTATTACACGAATTCCAGGCTTTAGTGTTTTACCGGCAATAGCTGTGCCACTTAACAAACCACCACCACCAACCGGGACTATAATAATGTCCAATGAAGGTACTTCTTCGAGCAACTCTTTGGCTGCCGTACCCTGACCTGAAATAACCTGAAAATTATTGTAAGGATGGATTACAGCCGCTCCCGAGCGTTTAACCAGTTGTTCGAGTGCTGATTCCCGGGCAGTAAGAGTGGGTTCGCAAAATGTAATTTCTCCACCATAACTTGCTACAGCCATCTTCTTGGTTTCCGGAGCATTGTTTGGCATCACAACATATGCTTTAATTCCTTTTATTTTCGCCGCCAATGCTAGTGCCGCTGCATGGTTGCCGGAGGAATGCGTTGCAACTCCTTTTACAGCTTCAGCATCGGAAAGACATAACACCGCATTAGTTGCACCTCTGAATTTAAAAGCCCCAACTTTCTGAAAGTTTTCGCATTTAAAATAAAGATCGGCTCCTAACATTTCGTTAATTCCGGAACAAGTTAAAACCGGAGTTTGATGTATGAAAGGTAATATCCGTTGATGTGCTTCAACAATATCAGAATAAGATGGAATATAAATGTCAGTCATAAATATAGTTTTTTAAAAGTTAAGGTAATTGTGACTCAAACCATTGCTATAAAAGGCTTTCAAAAAAATTTAAAAGTTATAAACAACTGTTAATAAAAATATTGTCATATGTTTTAAATAATCATTAATTTTATAACATCAGCATTCGTTTAACGTTTTCCTTTTCGTACAGATTCCAAACCCTTATCAGTATGACCGAAGCGCAGGAATATCAGTTGTCAGTTTACCTTGCTTTTGAGAAAAACATCATACTCAACCCAGATTTGTTCCATAGACACCCAAATATAAGACCACATTTCGATATTTTTTGTCAGCAAATACAAATTATTTTAAAAACAAAACATATGATCGAAGAATCTGAAAAAATCATCAATCAGTACATCCAGCTTCGTAATGAATTAGCTAAGAATATCATCCTTTTTTCCAGAAAAATAACAGCTTTTGCAATGTTAGAGGAACTTACCGAATTGCAAGGGTTATTTTGTTATTCCTGTGAAGAACTTCTCCATGCTAACGACGACAAGCTATTGGATACTAGTAAACTAATTTTAAGAAAAACGAAGGAATATGTAGCCGATATTGCAGAATATGGTATAAACGACTGCTCAATAACAAACTTTCAGAATATTATTGATCAGTTTATGTCGCTAAGAACTGACAAAAAAAGTTCTGATCAGATAGCAGAAGATGCCGCAAAGCATATTTCAAGTTTATTATTAAATACAGAGATTTTATTCAACAACAAGTTAGCGCCGCTTGCAGAAACAAGTGTAAACGGCTAACTAATAGTTACATAGACATTACTTTTAGATTCAGTAGTAACCGAGAAACAATTTGACTTTGAGATTTCTCACTTCGTTCGAAATGACAATCAGCTATTTATGGTTAGTTGGAGGTGGTGGTTTGCGG
>JANXXY010000103.1 GCA_025350365.1 Bacteroidales bacterium
CATTACCGCAAACCAACTCCTCCGACTAACCATAAATAGCTGATTGTCATTTCGAACGAAGCTAGAAATCTCAAAGTCAAATGAGTGATTTTTTAAGCTAAGCATTGGTCGCAAATTTGATTAGCTCTGAATTAAATTTAGTTGTTTCTTCTAAAAACAAGCTATGTCCGCTATTCTCAAACGCAATAATATGTGAATTTGAAATTCCGGCTTTCATTTGGCCGGCCAGATCAAAAGAACATATTTTGTCCTTTTTGCCATGCATAATCAATGTGGGTATATTTATTTTTGCCAATTCGCTTCTAAGGTCTGTATCGCGCAATGCGATTAAACATTGAGCCATTGCATAAGAAGATGCACTTATCTCAATTCCATTTAACCAATTACCTATTCCCTCGTTTAATGTAGTTTCCGTAGCAGAAAATATTTTTGCAAAATTGGATAAAAGCTTTGGTCGATCCTTATAATTCAATTCAATTAACTCGTCAACAGCACTTATGGGTAAATTGTATGGGAAATCTTTGCGTTGTGTCCAAATTGGAGCGGCTGCTGCACACAAAACCAGTTTAGATACATGTGCTCCATTATCAGCCGATGCATAACGGATGGCAATAGCTCCTCCCATCGAAAAGCCACATAAAACGGCATCCTTTATATCCAGTTTACATAAAACCTTTTTTATGTCGGAAGCATGTACATCGTAATTATTTTCTCCATAAGGTTTATCGGATTTGCCAAAACCTCTTAATGAAATACCAATGACACGAAAATTGTTATTTATCAAATCGTTGTATTGATATTCAAACATTTCGTCACTTAACGGCCATCCATGAATTAACACAATAGGCCTGCCTTCGCCCCCATCAGTAATATGAAGCTGAACATTGGGTTCTACTTCAATATATTCTGCTCTTACCACCCCGGATATTTTTTCATCAAGTAATTTTTCCATTTGTTTAACTATTTAAATTTTTCTCTTTCACCTGTTCTATTAGTTCAGCGTACTCTTTTGTGAGTTGCATTATCTCATGCTCTGTTTTTTCCTCTGCATTAATCACTTCATTTCTTGCAGGTTCGTGAGATGCTACAAGTTCATTTACCTTTAAATGAAGTGAAGCGGAAAACCGATTGAATGATTTTTGAATTATAAATAAACTTAAAAAAGCAACTCCCAGAATTACATCTCCAATGCAAGAATGAATATCCTGAGTGTAAAACCGCTTATTTGTGAGCCAGTAAATTACTGTGCATAAGGCAATAATGAAGGTGATGGAATTGCCTAGTATGGTAATAGCAATGGAAGTAAGTTTTTCAAATCCTCTTTCCAAATACCTATATATATTTTTCATAATTTCCTCAAAAATATTTTTTGAAACCTATTTTTAAAATACTGTGTTATGAAGAATCAGCTACCACTATTTTCAGTTTGATTTACCAGATAATTCTCCATTCCCATTTGTTCAATCTGAGCACGTTGCATTTCCGCCCAATCAACATGGCCTTCCTCCATTTTAAGTATTTTAGTCAACAGATCAACAGTGCCTTGATCCTCAACCTCACGGCCTAACTTAATAGCTTCATTATAAGCGCGCACGGCATTAAGCTCATCACCGTTGTCATTGTTGATCATTTCTAAAACAGTTTTACCAATTCTAATTGGATTAAGTTTGGATACTGTTGGGGCGCCATCTAAAAAAATAATTCGCTCAATAAGCCACTCGGCATGGTGCATTTCATCCATTGCCTGTTTTCTAATGGCCATGTGAAGCTTGCCATATCCCCAGTTTTCGCACATTTCCGAATGCACCATATACTGGTTTATGGCAGTGAGTTCATCTGCCAATAGCGAATTTAAGACGGTAATTAATTTTTCATTCCCTTTCATAGTGTTGGGTTTTAATTTAAATACATTTGTTTTTTTGCTAAACAATTAATATTCAAATATTTAAACGAATTAGTTTTATATAACTGTTAAAAAAAGTTACATCATCCTACATTATGATTCGTCTTTCGTTGTG
>JANXXY010000120.1 GCA_025350365.1 Bacteroidales bacterium
TAGCCTAAAATGAGAGTTTATCAATAAATTAATTTTCCTATAACCTGCAACCTGTAAACCGTAACTTCCTTTTTTAGTTTAAAAGTCCGGACACGGAACCATGTGTCCTTTGATTTTAGGTATTTTTGCTGTAAACGAACAACTTAGCGATACTTCATGAGCACCTCCTGTTGAGCCCAACAAGCGTGAAATAGTGAAGTCGTAACTATAACCAATGCTAATTTGATCGCTTTTATAACCTGCCAGTATCGAAAATGAATCCTGATTGGGAAAGGGCTTGATGATTGGGATACAATAATTACAACAAAATTTTTAGCTTTCATCTTTAAAGTTTATCATATAATTAGAAAAGCAGGGAAGTGTAAAGTAGAAAATTGTCCACAATCCACAATCTAAAATCTAAAATCTAAAATACTTCCGGTTTAGTATAATAAAGTGACATCACCTGTTTTTATAAAGTTCTTTCCATTAAAATATTTACCAACCACTTTCCACATATAAACATCCTGTTTAGAAGGTTTGCCTTTATAATTACCATCCCATCCAATATCAACATTTGAACTTTCGAAAACTAATTCTCCCCATCGATTAAAAATTATTAGGTGATAATCGGAAACATTATCGATTACTCCCGGAAGAAACATTTTGTTATCGTTCAGTTTTGAGAAAGGACTAAAAACATTGGGAAAAACAACTTTTCCAGAGGCTTCTACCAAAACGGCATTGTCTTTTACGAATTTGTCTGTACATCCATTTTTTGTCGAAACTACATTATACGATCCCTCGCTGGTGTAAATGTGTTTAACTACTTCCAAGTTTTTTGAGGTTGTTTTCTTTCAGATACTCACTACAAATTTTCCAAAACAAAATCAGTCATTTTTTTATAAAGATGTAATCGCGTATTACCTCCATAAATGCCATGATTTTTATTGGGGTAAATAGCCATTTCAAATTTTTTATTTGCTTGTATAAGTTTTTCAGCAAACATCATGGTGTTTTGAAGATGAACATTATCGTCTGCCGAACCATGAATAAGCAGGAACTTCCCTTTCATTTTATCAGCAAAATTTATAGGCGAATTATCATCATATCCTGAAGCATTTTCCTGAGGAGTGCGCATAAACCTTTCAGTATATACCGAATCGTAAAATCTCCAATTGGTGACAGGCGCAACAGCAATACCAAGCTTAAACAAATCGGCGCCTTTGGTAAGGCAAAGCGATGACATATAACCACCATAACTCCATCCAAAAATCCCAATCCGACTGCCATCGATGTAAGGCTGAGAGGCAAAATAGCGGGCTGAAATTATCTGATCTTCTGTTTCGAGTTTGCCTAGTTGCAAGTAGGTGCATTTTTTAAATGTTTCGCCACGGGCATTTGTCCCTCGATTATCGACGCAAGCAACAATATAGCCTTGCTGAACCAGATATTGAAACCATCCGTCACCAGAACTAAATTCATTCTTTACATTTTGTGATTCGGGTCCACCGTAAACAAACATAAATAATGGGTATTTTTTTGAAGGATCAAAATCAACCGGTTTTATTACATATCCATTCAATTCAAGACCATTTTCTGAAGGAATTTTTATAAACGTTTTGGTCGCAAAATTATTTTCACGTAATCTGGTTTTTAATTCGGCATTATCTTCCAGAATACGAATAAGTTTGCCTTTTGAATCATGCAATGTATAATTCGATGGAGTATTGGCATCCGACCAGTGATTAATATAATAATTGAATTTTGTGCTGAACTCTGCTTTATTGGTACCTGATTTGGTTGAAAGTTTGGTTTTCCTGCTTCCATCAAGCTTTATAGAATAAACATCACGTTCAAGCGGCGACGATTCTGTACTGGTATAATATATGGTTCCTTCAGTTTGATCTATTCCGAGCAAATCGGCTATCTCGAAATTTCCTTTGGTAATCTGTTTTATAAGTTTTCCGTCCATCGAATACAGATAAAGATGCATAAAGCCATCGATTTCACTGAATAGAACAAATCTTTTTTTGTCTTTTAGGAACGTGATATAACTGTCCTTTACTTCCGAAATGTAATATTTGTTTGTTTCTGTATATAAAATACTTGATTCGCCGGACGATGCGTCGTTAATTAACACATCAATTTTGTTTTGAAGACGATTTAACCTTAAGATACAAAGTTTATCCTTATCGTTGGTCCATTTTATCCTCGGAATATATTGATCGGTTTCTTTACCTATATCCATCGAAGTATTTTTTGCTGATGCAAAATCGTAAACATGTATGGTTACAATTGAATTTTCTTCACCTGCCTTTGGATATTTGTAGGTGTTAATTGTTGGGTAAAGATCGTCGTAAACGGGTATTGTAAACATTTTTACACGGCTTTCATCAAATCTCATATAAGCGAGTTTTTTGCCGTTGGGCGACCATTCGAATCCTTTGGAAAAACCGAATTCTTCTTCGTAAACCCAATCGGGAGCTCCATTGATAATTTCGTTGTGCTTGCCATCAATAGTTATTTGTGTTTCTTTTCCTGATATTAAATCGACTACAAACAGGTTGTTATTTCGTACAAAGGCAATTTTGTCGCCAATTGGAGAAAATGTGGCCAATTGCTGTTTTCCAATTCCCGATACTTTTTGGCAGGTTTTTGTTTTTACATCAAATACAAAATAATCGGCAGTAAATGAATGCCTGTAAATTGACTCTTCGTTGGTAGTGATCATTAACCTTGTTTCGTTGTCCGAAAATTCATATTCCGAAATGTAGGTTATACCAAAGTTTTTTACCCATTTCACTGCAAAAAGCGTATCAACAGGTAATCCGCTTGAATACTTGTACTTAATTACATTTGATTCCCGGTCAAGCATGGTATAATGTTCGCCATCATTCATCGATCTTATTCCGTGGATTGATTTTGGTGCAAATTTTCGAGACCCTGTAACATCTTCTAATTGAATTGTTTTTAAAGATTGCTGGGCAAACAACGTATTTCCGAAAACCAAAAAAAAGATTAAAAAAGCTGAGCAAAAATATTTTATCATGATTAAAGTGTTTGGTAAATTTATAGATTGCATACTTATTAAATGTAGTAATTAATTGATAGGTCTAGAAATAAAGAAATACAAAAACGACTGTCTAAAATTCACAATTCATTTATTATCATTAGTATATAAAATAAATCAGAATATTTCGATTAATGATCAGGCATTAAAAAGGTCTAAATTTTGATCTTTAGGGCAGTCCGGATGCGACTAATATCAGATTTGTAATGAAGTACTTGTACTTCTATTCTTTCGGCTTTTATGCGGTAAATGATTAAATAGGATTCAAGGATAATATTCCGGTTAATACGGCCTTTAGTGGGTAGCCACCTGCATTCCGGATACATCGGATAGTTTAGCAACAATTCGATTGTGGTGCGATCAATAAAATTTTCGTATTTGATAGCTTGGATTTCTCCAAATGTTTCTAAACTGTAATCGTAAATGTTTTCTGTATCTAATGCATATTGCTTTGAAAAAACTACAGGTTTTTCTTTAAGTTCCTCCATTGTTTGCGCAATGCTTGTAGTTCCTCAAAAGTATAGAATGATCCTTCTTCTGCCTTGTGAATCCCATCAATGAATTCTTTGTGTGTAGGTTTCAAACCTGAAAGAGTCCAACTCTTTTACTTCGTTGGTTTAATCGTTTTTGAATTCAAAATCATCCTTTTTGCAAAGATACAAAATTCTTTCATTTGATTTAAAGCCCGATAATTTTGGGAAATTCGATGAATTGTTAAAAATGCAAACTATTATTGGATGTCGAATGGTATTACAACACTTCGGCAAATTTTCAGCAATATTCTTAAAATGAAATACTTAGATATATTGAAATATTTCTTTATTTCTATGTATTTCAACGTATTATATTTTATAAAAATGCAGAAGTTAAAAAGTTACCGAATTATTGGTATTATAATAAATTTTAATAAATCTAAATATCTATTGTGCAAATATACAAACCAAACTTTATCAAGCGTAAGGAATAAATAGTTATCTTTGCATACTTTTTTTGAAAAAACGATAAATGATAAAGATCACACTGCCTGATCAGTCAATACGAGAATATCAGGACGGAATTACCGGATATGAAATAGCCTCAAGCTTAAGTAACAGCCTTGCTAAAGAAGTACTTGCCGTTACAGTAAATGGCGATGTATGGGATATTTCGCGTCCTATTTTGAAAGACTCAAATATAAAACTTCATAAATGGGACGATAATGAGGGAAAACATGCGTTTTGGCATTCATCTGCTCACTTGATGGCCGAAGCCCTCGAAGCGCTTTATCCGGGTGTTAAATTCGGCATCGGTCCTGCTATCGAAAATGGGTTTTATTATGATGTCGATCTCGGTAATAACACTATCTCCGACACCGATTTACCTAAAATTGAAGCCAAAATGCTGGAGCTGGTAAAATCCAGATCCGCATATGTTCGAAGTGAAGTAAGCAAATCAGATGCACTAAAATATTTCAACGAGAAAGGTGATCCATATAAAATTGAATTGATTACCGATTTGATTGATGGAACTATTTCGTTTTATAAACAAGGAAATTTTACCGATCTGTGCCGTGGTCCACATTTACCGGATTCAGGTCACATTAGGGCTGTTAAGCTATTAAGTATCGCCGGCGCTTATTGGCGCGGAAACGAAAAAAATAAACAACTTACACGTATCTATGGAATTACTTTTCCTAAACAAAAAATGCTGGAGGAGTATCTTGTTATGTTGGAACAAGCTAAACTTCGCGATCATCGCAAGATTGGAAAAGAACTCGAATTATTTACTTTTTCTCAGAAGGTAGGACAGGGATTGCCTCTCTGGTTACCTAAGGGCACCAAACTTCGGGATAATCTTGAGAATTTTCTTAGAAAAGTTCAGCGCGAATATGGTTACCAGCAAGTAATTACCCCACATATCGGTTTAAAGGAACTATATGTTACTTCCGGTCATTACGAAAAATACGGTAAGGATTCGTTTCAGCCAATTCATACTCCGGCTGAAAGCGAAGAGTTTCTGTTAAAACCAATGAATTGTCCGCATCATTGCGAAATTTATAAAAGTAAACCTCATTCCTACAAAGATTTACCTATACGGTATGCTGAGTTCGGTACTGTTTACCGTTACGAGCAAAGTGGTGAATTGCATGGTTTAACAAGGGTTCGCGGATTTACTCAGGACGATGCCCATCTTTTTTGCCGTCCCGACCAGATTAAGGAAGAATTCTGTAAAGTGATTGATATTATTTTCAGAATTTTTAAAGCTCTTGATTTTAAAGAATTTACTGCACAAATTTCATTACGCGATCCAAAAGACAAAGAAAAATACATTGGTAGTGACGAGAATTGGGAAAAGGCAGAGCGCGCTATCATAGAAGCTACTGCCGAAAAGGGATTAAATACCACCACTGAACTTGGTGAGGCTGCTTTTTATGGTCCTAAGCTTGATTTCATTATCAAAGATGCTATTGGACGCAAATGGCAATTAGGAACCATTCAGGTTGATTACAATCTTCCAGAACGGTTTGAGTTAGAATATATGGGCGCTGATAATCAGAAACATCGTCCGGTAATGATTCATCGTGCACCCTTCGGTTCTATGGAGCGGTTTGTAGCCGTTTTAATTGAACATACGGCGGGCAAATTTCCTCTTTGGCTCACTCCCGATCAGGTAGTTGTTTTGCCTATTAGTGAAAAATATGACGATTACGCAAAAAAAGTTTTTAATTTTCTAAATAATTGCGATATTCGCACCTTGTTAGACGACAGAAGCGAAAAGATAGGCAAAAAAATCAGGGACAATGAGTTAAAGAAAATTCCATACCTGATTATAGTTGGTGAAAAAGAAGCGGAGAGCGAAACTGTATCTGTTAGAAAACAAGGCGATGGCGATAAAGGGGTAATGGGTCTTCAGGAATTTAAAGATTTCATAGAAACTGAAATTGCTAATCAATTAAAGGAATTATAAATAACAATAATATTAACCTTAAACTATTAATTATTGGAAAATAGACCTGCAAGAAGGATGCTGAATTTTGCCCCCAAGAATCAAGAGGCAAAAAACGCAATTAACGAAAGCATCAGAGCAAAGCAAGTCCGTTTGGTAGGAGAAAACATCGAAAACCCCGGAGTTTTTCCCACCAGTGAAGCTTTACGGATGGCTGTCGAGCAGGAACTCGAACTGGTTGAAATTTCTCCCAATGCCGATCCACCGGTTTGTAAAATTATCAACTACCAGAAGTTTCTATATCAATTAAAAAAGAAACTAAAGGAGACGAAGGCCAAAACGATAAAAGTAATTGTAAAAGAAATTCGGTTCGGTCCAAATACCGATGACCATGATTACAATTTTAAGTTGAAACATGCCATGAATTTTTTGGATGATGGTTCGAAAGTGAAGGCTTTTGTATTCTTTAAAGGACGGTCCATCCTCTATAAAGAACAGGGCGAAATATTGTTGCTGCGTTTTGCGCAGGAACTGGAAGAATTTGGCAAAGTGGAACAATTGCCGAAACTTGAAGGAAAGCGGATGATTATGATACTTTCCCCCAAGGCTAAAAAGAAATGATTTTAACCGTTTATAAATTGTAGTAATAATGCCGAAGAACAAAACAAATTCCGGAGCCAAAAAAAGGTTCAGGCTTACCGGAACAGGAAAGATTAAGCGTAAACAAGCATTTAAACGCCACATTCTTACTAAAAAATCGACAGTTGCCAAGCGCAGACTTACATCTTTTGCTCTTGTTGCGAAAACCGATGAAAAGAATGTAAAACTTATGTTACGCTTGAAATAAGCAAATCTTTCAAATTACAAATTGTTTAACCAGAATGATTAGCACAGAAGAGTTCGATGTGAACCGCTAACCTTCGCAAAAAAAAAAGTATGCCAAGATCAGTCAATTCAGTGGCTTCAAGAGCCAGAAGAAAAAAACTTTTAAAACTGACGAAAGGAAATTTTCTTTCTCGGAACAATGTTTGGACAGTAGCAAAAAATACCTGGGAAAAAGGTCAGCAATATGCTTACCGCGATCGCAAAACTAAAAAGCGTACATTTCGCGGATTATGGATTCAACGTATTAATGCAGCAGTTCGTCCGTTCGATATGTCGTATTCCGAATTTATCGGAAAACTTATCAAACTCGGTATTGTACTTAACCGCAAAACACTTGCCGATCTTGCTTTAAACCATCCGCAAGCATTCGAAGCTGTTGTTAAAAAAGTTAAAGCAGCTTAAATCTTTTGATTTTAACTCTTTCATTGATTTGGAAGGTTACCATAAATACCTGCCAGTGTCTAAAAAGACCTGGCAGTGTTGTTTTTAGTTAAATGGTGAGACTCCAAACCCTTTAATAATGGGCTATAACAGTTTTACAATAATCAAAGATGTTTAGCCTTTTTGAGTAATTATTTAAAGATATATTTTCAAAAATCTTACAATAATTTTGAATTCAGCTCGAAATAAGAAAGATACAGTTATAACCCATCGACTGGTTTGCCAGACTATACTGTTTGATACTTGGAAATTTAACTTTTTTTAATATTCCTTAGTTTTTGACTTACATCAAAATAACTAACTTTAGCAAACTTTTAAAAAATTTATATGAAGATTGCGTTAATCGGATATGGTAAAATGGGCAGGGAAATTGAACAGATTGCCCTGGAAAGGAATCATACCACTCCCTTAATTATTGATATTACCAATCAACAAGATTTTAATAACGAAAATTTACGTAACGTTGATGTTGCCATTGAATTTAGCAAACCCGATACAGCTGTCGAAAACATTCGCAGGTGTTTTGAGGCTAATGTTCCGGTTATTTGCGGAACGACCGGGTGGCTCGAAAATTTTGGGATTATTAAAGAAGAATGCATAAAAACAGGCAATGGATTGTTTTATGCTTCAAATTATAGCCTAGGCGTGAATATATTTTTTAATTTAAATCAACAATTGGCGAAGATCATGAACAATTATCCGCAATATAACGTGGAAATGGAAGAAGTTCATCATATTCAAAAGCTTGATGCACCTTCCGGTACAGCCATATCACTTGCAAATGATATTCTTAAAGAAATTGACCGCAAAAATCACTGGCTTCTCGATGAAAAAGACAATGAAGAAGCTCTAAAAATAACCGCTGTTCGTCGCGATACCGTACCGGGAATTCACACTATCAAATATGAATCAGCCGTCGATTGTATCGAAATTACCCATAATGCCAAAAATCGGAAAGGTCTTGCTCTTGGTGCTGTAATAGCCGCCGAATTCATGGTTGGCAAAAAGGGAGTTTATTCTATGAAAGATTTACTGAAATTTTAAATAAAAATAATTCATTCCGCAAAATTTAAGAAGAAATTAGAATTCTGTAATTACTAAAATTGTATATCGCATGAGTTTATTTAGCAAGAAAAAAGGTGAGACCAACGAGGACAAACCTAAAAAGGATTTAAGTTACATTAAATTTGCAATCGCAACAGTTATCTATCTGCTTTGGGTTTTGTGGGTAGGAAACTTCTGGCTTTTGCTTGGGTTACCGATACTTTTCGACATTTATATTACTAAAAAAGTAAACTGGACACCTTGGAAAAAACGATATGTAAAAAACAGCACAGTTATTGAGTGGATAGATGCATTAATTTTTGCCGTGGTAGCTGTTACCATGATAAATATCTTCTTCTTCCAGAATTACAAAATTCCAACCGGATCAATGGAAAAAACATTGCTCATTGGTGATCATCTTTATGTGACCAAGCTTAAATATGGTCCAAAACTTCCAAATACCCCAATCGCTTTTCCTTTTACTCAAAATACATTGCCTTTAACAAAAAGCACAAAATCATATCTTGATTGGCCTAACTGGGGTTACAAACGTCTTGCCGGATTTAACCATATCAAGAATGATGATATTGTTGTTTTTAACTTTCCGGAAGGAGATACTGTTGTGGTTGAAATGAGTGCACAGAGCTATTATGCTATTGTCAGGAATTTTGCCGATCAGTTTAAGTATCGTGATGTAAATGCCGGAACGGTTGCTAAATCCAAGGACGACTACACTGGAATTGCCCGTAAGTATGTGATGGATAACTACGATGTAAAGGTTCGTCCGGTGGATAGGCAAGATAATTATATCAAACGGTGTATAGCTATATCAGGAGATTCGTTGCGCATTATTAATGGTCAGGTTTATATCAATGGCAAAGCACAAAGTAAACATAAGGATATGCAGTACCGGTATTTAGTAACAACCGATGGCTCACGAATAAATCCGGAGGCATTTGATCGCCTTGCTATTTATCCCGTTGATGTTAAAGAGGATGTTAATGGATATGAAATACCTTTGACAGAAGAGAATGCTGCGAAGATTAGAGGATTTTCGAATGTTAAAAATGTGGAACCAATTTTTATCCCTGCCGGCAAATATGTTGAAGACATATTTCCTCATAGTCCAAATTATCTTTGGAATGTTGATAATTTCGGCCCGCTTTGGATTCCAAAAAAAGGAGCTACTGCAAAGTTAACACTAGAAAATTTATGTATTTACGAACGAATTATTGAGGCATACGAGGGTAATAAATTGGAAGTAAAAGATGGTAAAATATTTATTAACGGACAGATAGCTACCAGTTATACTTTTAAAATGGACTATTATTTTATGATGGGTGATAACCGTCACGATTCGGCGGATTCCCGTTACTGGGGTTTTGTTCCTGAGGATCACGTGGTAGGTGCTCCAAGGTTTGTTTGGCTCTCACTTGATCCAACCAAGAGTTTCCCTGCAAGCATTCGTTGGAACCGCTTTTTTATAGGAGCCTCTAAATAAGGTATAACGGTTCGTGCAGAATAAATGAAGATTTTTCACTTAACGAATGATTTTTTGTAAAAATAATTAACCCCAATCCCTTTTTAAGGAGTTGGGGTTTTTAACAATATACCTTATAAATTTTCTTACATTAGAAGTATTCCGTTTTGATGACATTCGTCTACCATCTTTTGAGGCCAAATCGATGCTTGAATTTCGCCGATGTGTGCTTTGTGAAGGAAGAACATGCATAGCCTTGATTGACCAATTCCACCGCCAATAGAAAGCGGTAATTCGCCATTGATAAGTCGTTGATGAAAATAAAGTGATTCACGGTTTTCTGCACCTTCCACTTTAAGCTGATGCAGTAAGGCCTCACGATCAACGCGAATGCCCATGGACGAAAGTTCTAATGCCTGATTAAATAGAGGATTCCAAACTACGATATCACCGTTTAGTCCACGAAATCCCTCAGCTGTAGATGTGCTCCAATCGTCATAGTCCGGAGCGCGACCATCGTGTTTTTCACCGTTTGCTAACTTACCTCCGATACCAATTACGAAAATGGCCCCATATTGCCCGGCAGCTTTTGATTCGCGTTCTCTTGGAGAAAGTTTAGGGTATTTCATCAATAACTCTTCACTATGTATAAATGTAATTTCTTCAGGTAAAATGGGCTTTAGCTCGGGATAATTCTCATAAGCCACATATTCGGTGCGTTTCATTGCCGAATAAATTCCTTTTACAATGTGTTTAAGAAAATCGATATTGCGTTGATCTTTGGAAATCACGCGTTCCCAGTCCCATTGATCAACATACAGTGAATGGATGTTATCAAGCTCTTCGTCCGGACGAACCGCGTTCATATCAGTATATAAACCATAGCCCATTTCAATTTCATAATCAGCAAGCATCATACGTTTCCATTTTGCAAGCGAATGTACTACCTCGGCTTTTGCATCACCCATATCCTTGATAGGGAACGCAACAGGTCTTTCGATACCGTTCAGGTCGTCGTTAATTCCTGTTCCTTTCAACACAAACAAAGGAGCAGTAACCCGTCGTAAACGAAGTTCTGAGGCTAACGACTGTTCAAAAAAATCTTTGAGGATTTTGATTGCTTTTTCAGTCTGTTTTAAATCGAGAATTGATTTGTAATTTTTAGGAATAAATAAGTTCATATATTTTTTAATTTACTAATATTCTAATGTCTATAAACCTTCACTTATAACAAACCTCCACGCTGATAAATTTCCATCTGAATACCGGAAAATTTTTCACCCATTACGGTTTTGTTATTTCGGGAATTACAGATTTCACCGGTATTCAAATCTATTTTTATAATATCCCCTGTTTGCAATCCTAAATGGTTAATTTGAGCGGACACAATAATTGGAAGTCCGGCATTAATGGCATTTCGTTCGTATACAACTGCAAAAGAACGGGCTATAATAGCTTGAATTCCAAGTGTTTTAAAACAGTCTACCGCTTGTTGCCGGGATCCGCCTAATCCGAAATTATTACCCGTTACAACAATATCACCCGGACTAACCTTGCTTGCGAAATCCTCGTATCCGGATAGATGACTAAATGTCATATTGCCAATCTCTTTTATATCAGATAATTGAGTGTATTGGCTATGATAAATCATATCTGTATCAATATTGTCGAATGGGATGTACCATACTTTGCCCTCAAGGATGGTAGGCTTATTTGCTTCTATAGGAAGGTTTGGCTCTTCATTATGTACAACCTCTTTTTTAGGAAATGAAAACAGGGTTTGGTGTTGATCCGGAATATTATCGGGATGAGTAATAAACCCGGCAATTGCCGAGGCTGCAACAACGGCAGGAGAGGATAGATAAACATCTCCGCGTCCGGTTTGCCCGGGGAAGTTCCGGTTTCCGGTACTAATAGTAACATCCCCCAAACTATTACTTATTGCCCTGCCAGACGAGGAGCCGCCGCAACCGGCATCAGCTACTATAGCTCCTGCTTCTTTAAAAATATCAATCAAACCTTCCTGAAGCGCTTGAGTCCAAATTTCGTCTGTAGAAGGTACAATTTTAAGAATTACCCCGGTAGCTATTTTGCGCCCCTTAAGTATTCCGGCGGCAATTCGCAAATCTTCAATTCTGCCGTTGGTGCATGTACCGATGAATGCTGAATCGATACCCGTATTTTTTAATTTCTCAAGGGGAACCAATTCAAAGGGTCGCCCTGGTCGAGCAATCATAAGTTCAATATTCTGAATGTTGATGTGAAGCTCTTCTTCATATTCGGCATCATCATCTGGTAGAAGAACTTCGAATTCTCTTTTTGATTTATAACTACAATAATCCAGAATTTCCTGATTGGGTTTCATTAAAAACGTAATAGCTCCCATTTCAGTTGCCATCGAAGCTAAAGAAATTCGTCCATCGAGACTCAGGTTTTCAATTACTTCTCCATCAAGTTCAACGGAATAACCCAGTAATTTGTTTGATCCGAAAATTGAAAGAAGATATAAGGCCAGATCTTTACCGGAATATCGCACCGGAAGCTGTCCACTGAGGGTTATTTTTATAGTTTTAGGAACACGAAACCAAACCTTACCTTTAGTTAGGGCTGCAGTGATATCTTTTTCGCCCATTCCCTGACCCAAAGCTCCTATTGCCCCAATTAAATTTACATGAATATCGCCCGAAACCATTGTACAGCCAGGTACAGCAAGTCCCTGGTCAATCATAAGATGGGAACCTATCCCAGAATGAACATCGAAAAGTCTGATGCCATTCTCCCTGGCATAAGTTCGCTGCAAACTCTGACTTTCTGTAATCTCGGGTTCTATATTTGGTGTATTGCAATCGAATGTAAAAAATGTTTTTGAAGAATCAGCAACGGTCAGTTTTTTTTCTTGTAACTGTTGGAGCACATTCGAACCACTTATATCACGCGTAACCCTTAAATCGACAAACATATCAATGATTTCACCAGCTTTGGCTCCATCATTAGTTGAATGCTTTGCCAGAATTTTCTCAATCATTGTTAATCCCATACGGTTTCAATTAAAATTTAACCAATCTTTATTTGCTAAATTTACAAAAAATGATTTGCAACTCATTTATTAATATATAACAACTTGACCAACCAATTAGTTTAAGGATGGAGTGAGCCGATAGGAGTGAGGAAAGGGCAGAAAATTTGGCGTTTTCCCCATTTTCAGGTGGTCATTGTTCAGACACTTCTTCACTTATTCAAATAAACTTTCATCGCGAATTAACAACAAAACAGCGTTATGAGGAATAATCAGGTATTTCTCATGATTAAATTCAATTTCCCATCCGCTATTTTGAAGATAAATGGCCAAATCCCCTTCATTAGGTTGCAACGGAACATATCTTACATCATCACTTTTACTTTTCCACGACTCATCTTCGTCTGCAACCGCCGGAATTGGATATCCAGGACCTACTTTAACAACATATCCTGACTGTAGTTTTTCTTTCTCCTGAACACCCGGAGGAAGCAATAAACCTCCTTTGGTTCGTTCCATCGGACTTTTTGGTTTGATCAACACACGATCTCCTACAACG
The DNA here is from genome assembly GCA_025350365.1 of Bacteroidales bacterium. Lineage (GTDB taxonomy): Bacteria > Bacteroidota > Bacteroidia > Bacteroidales > JAAUTT01 > JAAUTT01. Next base: position 13,403 of record JANXXY010000120.1, read on the forward strand.
ATGAATTTTTTAATATCTTGTATGTTAATTTCTAATGACATATTAAAGCTTAAATAAAAATACAAAGATAAGCTTTTAAACCAAGTACTAAGCACCAATTACAAGAAGCAATTGATAAGGTAGGCTTCTTCATGCTACATACACAATTCATCGCCTTTTCATTTCTTGTTTTCTTGTTTATATTCATTTGTTTGTATGGTTTATTGGTGATTTAATTTGAATGCGCTTATTTAGAAGCAAAACGTATAAGACTATTTTGGTCAAAAATCTCTTTTTTTGTGGATTGTTTTTTGCAGCCTTTCCGTACACATGCACAAAATAACTATGTTTATATATGTTGGAAATAATTCCAAGTAGTTTAACAATTAATCGAATTTATTATCAATGATTTAAAGATATTTCTCAGGGTTGTTTATAGCAAATTGCAACATTACAAAACTACAACACTAATTAACTACCTGTTTTATGAAAAATTGGTTTATAGGAAAAGATTCTGATTATTTTCAAGATAATCTTGAAGGTATTGAATTAGAGAATTGCCCGCGTGGAGGTCTATCCTGTAAAGTGCAACTGGCTTTGATGAACGAATTGCTTATTAAGGCAAGAAAATATATAGAAAGTAAGGAGTACAAAGCTGCTTTTTTGCTATTTACAGAAGCTTTTAATTTTTCCTTCGATATTAAACCAATACATTGTCAGAATTGTACAAATTTATTTCGAAATACAATTTTAAATTCCATGAGTCTCGCTATTCTTGACCTTGAAAGGATGACACATGGATTATTTGCGAAAAAAAAATATACATCATACCTCGTTTACGCTAAAACCTTAATTGAGGAGTTGAAAAGTCAGATTGAAGATGAACAGAAAAAAAATCAAGCTCCCATCGATAACGAAGAAGTAAAATCGGAACCGGTTGTCGAGGGTTTTCAAACTTCACCCGAATAGTTTTTCCGAAATTACCAGATTTACATGTGTTATATGGAATGGCCATTAACTGAAGTAATGACCATTCCGTAACATCTATTCCGTAATTTCTATAACTAAACTAGATATAGCCATTGGAGAAGAGACATTTAGCCCCACTTTCATAAGATAATCGCCGGTAAACGATTTCCCACTTTCTGTGAAATCTTTTCTGTCACCTGAAGTAACATTTATCTCTTCCACTTTATAGGTTTTGTTGGGATCAAGTCCTTGCAAACGAACAGCATTAAAATTT
>JANXXY010000133.1 GCA_025350365.1 Bacteroidales bacterium
GATATAATTGAATTTAACCCCCATGTGGTTGTCTTAATCGATTATCCCGGGTTTAACCTTCAAATAGCCAGGTTTGCCAAGGCGAACGGATTAAAGGTATATTATTACATATCGCCGAAGGTTTGGATTTGGAAGGAGTCGCGGGTAAAAACCATCAAACGTTTTGTCGATAAAATGTTTGTAATATTTCCGTTTGAGAAAGCATTCTACGCCAAACATAATTACGTGGTTGATTATGTTGGTAATCCTCTTATTGATGCCATCGAGGAACGAAAACAGACGATGGTTAGCCGTGAAGAATTTTTTCGTAAAAATAACTTGATGGAGCGACCAGTCGTTGCCCTACTTCCCGGAAGTCGTAAACAGGAGATTACCCGACTGTTACCGATAATGAGCGGAATAGTTTCCCGTTTCCCGGGATACCAGTTTGTAGTTGCTTGTACATCGACATTCGATATATCTTTCTATCAAAAATATCTGGCTAATAGTCAATGTATTCTAGTTTTTAACCAAACTTACGAATTACTAAACTACGCCACAGCTGCCGTGGTGGCATCGGGCACAGCAACACTCGAAACAGCGCTGTTTAATATTCCGCAGGTGGTGTGCTATCGCATTAACCAGGCAACTTATACCATTGGAAAACCTTTTGTGCCGATTAAATATTTTTCGTTGGTTAACATTATTATGGACGAAGAAGTAGTAAAGGAATTGATGCAATATAATCTTGATCGTGATATTGTGGCCGAACTGGGTAAAATACTGTACGAGTGCGATTACCGTGAAAAAATGCTAACCAAATATGCCGAATTACGGGAAAAATGCGGAGGCTCAGGCGCTTCCAAAAGGGTAGGGGAACTAATGGTTTCATATCTTCAAAACTAACCCTAATCCATTGACATGAGAGTATTACGAACTGCCGCAATTATTCTGATAATTTGGTTATCGGTTAATCCCTTAACCGCTCAGAAGATCGGTATAAGTTTATTTAACGAAACTCCGGTTAAAAGCGTTGTGGTTAGCTCGTTTAAAGGCTATTATCGAATATATTGCGATAGCGTTTATGTGTCAGATTTTATGCCGGATGATGTCATTTACATTTCTCTTATTAATAAAAACCTTGCCATAAGGAACTCTAAAAATCCTTTGGGCGTATTCTCATCGGTTTGGTTTCAGGCCGCTGATTCAAATTCAGTGATTCGTCTTAATATTGTGAGTCCAAATGCCGGTGTAAGGCAATTCAATGACAATCTTCATGTTTCGGTTGCTTTTAATAGAATATTGTTGATTAACGAAATTAATTCCGATAATTATATTGCAGGTGTTGTGGAAGCTGAAGCCGGGCCAAATGCCGATGTCGAATTCTACAAAGCACAATCCATTTTGGCCAGAACATACCTATTCGGTCATTTTTACCGGCACGAAACCGAGGGTTTTCAGTTGTGCGACGAAGTTCATTGTCAGGCTTATCATGGAAGGTCGGTAAAAAATCCGATCATTGTGCAGGCAACTAACTTCACATCGGGATTGGTAGTGGTGGGCGGCGATACATCTTTTATTACAGCGGTTTTTCATGCCAATTGTGGTGGTCAAACCGAATCGGCATCCAATACCTGGCTAAGCGGAAAGCCCTATTTACAGCCGGTAAAAGATCCTTTTTGCCAGAATTCATCATCGGCGCATTGGACAAAAACGATCTCTCTCGATCAGTGGAAAACTTATTTGCAAGGTCATGGAATGAAGTTAAAACCCGGAATGTCTCCTGGTCTATTTGATTTCACTCAAATTAACCGAAAACTATTCTATAAAGTGTTGAAAGATTCAGTTCCTGTGAAGCAGATACGGTCTGACTTTCAGTTAAAATCATCTTTTTTCTCACTAATTACTTCTGAAAAAGAGGTTACTTTTAAAGGCCGTGGCGCCGGGCATGGCGTAGGTATGTGTCAGGAAGGAGCGATGCAAATGGCTAAAATTGGATATAAATATGAAGATATTTTAGCCTATTATTTTAAGGGTATTCGGGTTGTGAAATACTCAGAGGTCATTAAATTTCAGGCCTCGAAACCAGTTGCAGACTCAAGCAGTTACTAACTTCAGAACTCTTTACCTCAATACTCCGGCTCGATCTCCTGACGAATTTTAGTCGTTTTTCTATTCACAAGATAAATACCAAAAAGAACAATAAAAGCACCCGAAATTTCAACCCAGTTAAGGTATTCATTCAATATTGGGATAGAAAGAAGTGCGGTAAAAACCGATTGACTTAAAAGACTTACGGAAGCTATGGTTGGTTTTATGTATCCAAGAGCGTAATTAATCGCCAGCCATCCCCCCAATTGCGATATAATACCCAGTCCCACAAGCGACATCCACGAATGGAAACTGAATCCGGTTAACGGTGTTTTGGCAATGATACAAATAATAAACAACACCACTGAGCTTACCAGCATTGAGATGGCAGTGAACGATACCGTGTCGAGGGAACTACGGCCTTTTTGGGTAATCAACAAATATATCGCGTAAAATACGCTCGCACCAATGGCCAGAAAATGCCCAAGACTGAGTTTTGATTCATATATTTTATCTACACCAACAATAATTACAACACCAACCAGCGCCACCACTGTTCCAATCCAGAAAATCCGTTTTGGCTTCTCGTTGAGGAAAAAGATGGCTCCAATGCCAACCCAAACTGGTGCTAAATTAGCCAGGAGTGTTGAAATGGCAGCTTTTGAAAGCATAATAGATACATTCCACATGGCAATATCGCATGCAAAAATGAATCCGCAGATGGCAGCAATTTTTATCGAACCCCAATCGTTTAATGGTTTTCTACGGAAAAACCATAACGGGATAATTCCAACAAATCCAATAAACATACGATAGAAACCTGATCCTAATCCAGAGATATTTGCCAATTTTACAAATATCGCCGACCATGCAATACATAAAATTCCAAATAACAATACCAGGTAAAACCAGGTCTTTGATGGAGTATTAATCATTCCTGAATGAGGTTTTTAAAACAAAGAAAGTAAAAACGATGGTACTTATTTGAAAAAACTTATAAATAACAAAACATTCAGGAAAGTTACAATTGATCCAATGATTAATAATATAATGGTTGTCGACCGTGTGTTTGCATATTTGCCCATTACCTTTTTTGATGAGGTAAGGTAAATTTGCATAAATATGGTAAATGGCAATTGTATACTTAAAACCATCTGCGATATAATGAGGGATTTGAAAGGGTCTCTAATTAAAAAGATAATAAGTATGGCCACAAGCAGCGAAATAGCAATGCCAAGCCGTGAATGATTATCCTTAGCATCGTATGGTTCTCCAAAGATACCGGCAAAAATAGATCCTCCCGCCATGGCCGAGGTGATAGTGGATGCAGCGCCGGCAAAGAATAGTGCGGTAGCAAAAATAACCGATGCGCTTTTACCAACCAGGGGGGTTAGCAACGACTGTGCTTGCTGAAGCTCATTTACCGGTGTGCCGTGTTTGAAAAATGTAGCAGCAGCCATTAATATCATAGCACTGTTGATGGCCCATCCAATAATCATCGAAAATAAGGTGTCAACGAATTCGTAATCCAATTGCTTTTTAATGATTTTGTCATCTTCCAGGTTCCATTGGCGGCTTTGAATTATTTCGGAATGAAGAAACAAGTTGTGGGGCATTACTACAGCTCCTAATACAGCCATCACAACCATAATAGAACCTTCGGGTATCGAGGGTGTAACCCAACCCATGCCTGCCTGAGCCCAATTGATATCAACCAGCGAAAGTTCGTATATGAATGAAAGACCAATGATAGACACAAAACCAACGATTATTTTCTCAATCAGTTTGTACGAATTGGTGAAAACCATAATACAAACAAATATGACCATTAAGATGGACCCCGCCGGAATTGGAATTTTAAACAGCATGTTAAGCGCGATGGCGCCCCCAAGAATCTCCGCCAGCGACGTGGATATCGATGCCATCATGGCAGTAATGAGTATGCCTTTCGAAACGTAATTGGGAGTGTAGCGTGTGGTAGCCTCTGATAGGCATAACCCTGTGGCAATACCAAGATGAGCAACATTGTGCTGCAAAATAATAAGCATGATAGTGGATAGGGTGACCATCCAAAGTAATGTGTAACCATATCCGGCGCCAGCTGCGATATTTGACGCCCAGTTACCCGGATCGATAAAACCAACGGTAACAAGAAGTCCCGGGCCAATATATTTTAATATTTGTAAGGCTTCCAGCCGGGGTTTATGATCCTTTCTCCGAAGGTCTTTAAAAAACGTATTTGGGTTAAAACTCTTCAATTTTTTATTTGTTTAAGGTTTATTGCAAAAATAACAATTGTGTGCAACTAACCTTACAACGTTTTGGTTTTAAAAATTGTTCATTGAAATTAGACCTGCCAGGTTTTAAAATTGGAATTAGAACTGCTGAACGAACCCGACCCGAACAAATGGATTGATAAAGTAGATCC
>JANXXY010000153.1 GCA_025350365.1 Bacteroidales bacterium
CAATGGAATCGGAGAGAATCTGCCCTTTAAAGCTTTTATAGATACTGGCTGAAACAATGGAATTTGATGAATTGACAAACGTACCTATTTTATGTATCTGAATTTTAGAGGCCGATTTATATTTAACAATCGCATAGGCTATTGTATTTTTGTACCCCGTGCCGCTTAGTGGTCCAAGTTTATCATTCATAAATACCTTCGAAATTTTATTGGTCTGTAATCGCGATGGATTGAATGATACGGTAGATAAAGCTTTGGTATCCTGATAAGCAAGATAAAAATATCCCTTATCACCCCAGCTGGCACCCCATGAATTTTTTACAATCCAGGCTCCTGTACCTCCGGCTGTTCGTTTGGTATCGTCCCAGCCAACAATCAATACCTGATGATTCAATGCCGAATCCCCCTTAAAGTAGTAAGTATAAGGATATCGACTTAAATTATTATAATAGGAAGTGTTTTCCCAAAATAAACTTACTGACAATGCTCCAAATTGCATCATATAGGTTTTTATTTCGTCGCGTGAACTTCCATCAAGAAACATAATATCAGGTACAAAAGCAACAGGATCAATATTTGAGGTACATGAATGGACGGAAGTATTATAAGGATCGGCCGATTCACTTAAAGGTCCTGAAAAACGTCCCAGGTAAGCGAATGCCATCATTTCGTTCCCACCCTCACCATATCCCGAATTTAACCCATGGCAGGTAACCATGTTTTGTTCCGACAGGTCGTACGAACCCAATCCCATTTCTAACCATCTCGATTCTATGGATCCCAGCTGAGCAAAAGCCCAACAGTTTCCTCCAAATTGTCCGCTGCCCTGATTTTTTACCGACGTAACAAACCCATTAGTCCTTAAATCAAAAGTAGAAGGCAACATTGCTGTTGATTTTAAGTTGGTTCTTTTTGCAAATACCAGGCGGTTCGGAAATGGGATATATCCAAATGAGTCGTTAATGGCTTTTGATTTAAGACGTTGTACGTTCCTGATAAATTCGGAATTTTGTGACCCAAACTCCGGCTGTGCCATTATTTGCCAGGAAATTAATAGAAAAAAGAATATAAAAAAATGACGAAGTTGCATGATAAATGGAGCTTTAAGTGCGATGAATACCTAATTCCGTGCCAAAGATGTTGGTAAATAAAAAATGGATTTCTTAAATTATATGTAAAATAAACTAATTTTGCTTACTATTTAAAATTGACTATAAAATAATTATCTATAAAATGAGTTTTATCAATTCAATAATATCAAAATTTCTGGGAAACAAAGCACAGCGCGATTTAAAAGAAACCCAACCAATTGTCGAACAAATAAAATCAGCCTATCAGGAAGTTATTAACCTTTCTAATGACCAATTACGCGAACACGCTACACTGCTTAAGTTAAAAATTAAGGAGTATATAAAAGCCGACGAAGCTCAAATAGTGGAGCTTAAAAGCAAGGGCGAAAATGAGCAAACACCGGTTGATGAAATAGAAGTTATATATTCTCAGGTTGATAAACTTGAAAAAGAAGTAGAACGAAAAATCGAGGAAGTTCTTAATGAAATTCTCCCGGAGGCTTTTTCTATTGTGAAGGAAACTGCACGCAGATTCAAAGAGAACGAGCGTGTTATGGTAACAGCCAACGATTTCGACCGTGACCTTGCCGCAGAAAAGGAAAGCGTAATTATCGAAGGAGACAAGGCTATTTTTCTCAATCACTGGCAAGCCGGTGGAAACGAAATTACCTGGGACATGGTTCATTACGATGTTCAATTGTTTGGTGGGGTTATTCTCCATCAGGGTAAAATTTCCGAGATGGCTACGGGTGAAGGTAAAACACTTGTTGCCACATTGCCGGTATTCTTAAATGCATTAGCCGGAAAAGGCGTGCACATTGTAACCGTGAACGATTATCTTGCTAAACGCGACTCGGAATGGATGGGCCCAATTTATGAATTCCATGGCTTATCTGTTGATTGTATTGACCGACACCAACCAAACTCTGAAGCACGCCGTAAAGCATATTCTTCCGATATCACCTTCGGCACCAACAACGAATTTGGTTTCGATTACCTTCGTGATAACATGGCAATAAGCCCGCTCGACCTTGTTCAGCGCAAACATCATTTTGCCATTGTGGATGAAGTCGACTCGGTACTGATCGATGATGCACGTACACCATTGATTATCTCAGGACCCGTTCCAAGAGGCGACAACCAACTGTTCGACGAATTCAAACCACGCGTGGAAGTAATTGTAAACGAACAACGTAAACTTGTAACTCAAATTTTATCAGAGGCTAAAGGCCTTATCGCAAAAGGTGACACCGAAAAGGGTGGACTTCTTCTGCTTCGTGCATATAAAGGTCTCCCTAAAAATAAAGCGCTCATAAAATTTCTCAGCGAACAGGGAATGAAGCAACTTCAACATAAAACAGAGAACATTTACATGGCGGAGAATAACAAAAACATGCACCTCGCCACCGATGATCTGTTTTTTGTGATCGACGAAAAACAAAATTCAATTGAACTTACTGATAAAGGTATCGACCTGATGACTTCCAAATCAGAGGATCAGCATTTCTTTATCATGCCCGATATTGGCGGTGAAATTGCTGATCTTGAAAAAGCTGTTTTGACAAAACAGGAAAAGCTAAACAGCAAGGACGATCTGCTACGCGATTATTCAATCAAATCTGAACGTATTCATACTGTAAACCAACTTCTTAAAGCATATACGTTGTTTGAAAAAGACGATGAATACGTGGTAATCGATAACAAGGTAAAAATTGTTGACGAGCAAACTGGTCGTATCATGGAAGGTCGTCGGTATTCCGATGGTTTGCATCAGGCTATTGAGGCAAAGGAACATGTAAAAGTGGAAGCAGCCTCGCAAACATTTGCAACTATCACGTTACAAAACTATTTCCGAATGTATCATAAGCTTGCAGGTATGACGGGTACTGCCGAAACCGAAGCTGGTGAGTTGTGGAATATCTACAAATTGGACGTGGTTGTAATTCCAACCAATAAACCCACAACACGCAAGGATGCCGAAGATTTGGTGTATAAAACCAAACGTGAAAAATACAGCGCTGTCATTGACGAGATTGTCGATCTGGTAAAAAAAGATCGTCCCGTATTGGTTGGTACCACATCTGTTGAAATTTCGGAATTACTTAGCCGAATGCTGAAAATTAGGGGCATCAGACACAATGTACTGAATGCTAAACTTCACCAGCGTGAGGCGGATATTGTTGCCGAAGCCGGTCGAGAAGGCACTGTGACCATTGCTACCAACATGGCCGGTCGTGGTACCGACATTAAGCTCACTGAAAAAGTAAAAATAGCCGGTGGATTGGCTATCATCGGCACAGAACGTCACGAATCGCGACGGGTCGACAGGCAGTTGAGAGGTCGTGCAGGACGCCAGGGAGACCCTGGTTCATCACAATTTTTCGTTTCGCTTGAAGATGATTTAATGCGTTTGTTCGGTTCCGACCGAATTGCCGGTTTAATGGACAAGATGGGATTGAAAGAAGGCGAAGTTATTCAGCACTCAATGATTACCAAATCCATTGAGCGGGCTCAGAAAAAGGTAGAAGAGAACAACTTTGGCATTCGTAAACGACTTCTGGAATATGACGATGTGATGAACTCACAGCGAGAGGTGATTTATACCAAACGCCGTCATGCACTTTTTGGTGAACGTATCAGTCTCGATATTGCCAACATGATGTATGATGTGATCGAGAAAATTGTAAACGATTATCATTCGAATAACGATTACAATGGTTTTAATCTGGAACTTATCAGGGATTTTTCTATCGAAGCCTCGATGGATGAAGACGCTTTTCTGAAAATGGATAAAGAAGTAATCATTAAAGAAATATTTGCGCAAGCACAGGATTCATACAAACGCCGCGTTGAAGCCATTACACAAAATGCATGGCCGGTGATTAAGGATGTTTTCGAACACCAATCGGGTCAATATGAAAATATTGTAGTACCTATAACGGATGGAGCAAGGGTTTACAACATTGTTACCAACCTGAAAAAATCATATGACTCTCATTGTTATGAGCTTATACGTTCATTTGAAAAAACGGCCATTCTTATTAATTTCGACGATGTTTGGAAAGAACATCTTCGCGAACTGGACGATTTGAAACAATCGGTTCAAAATGCCACTTACGAGCAAAAGGATCCTTTATTGATATATAAATTCGAATCATTCGAACTCTTCAGGACGATGATTGAGAAGGTGAATCGTGATATTGTTGCGATACTTTCCAAGAGTCAGATTCCAATCAGCGAACCTAGTCAGGTAAAACAAGCTCATGCCCCCAAACGTCTCGATCTGAGTAAATTCGAAACCAGTAAACGCGACATTACCAGCGGAGGTGGTGAATCACAAGATACCAGGGAACCGCAAAAAACTCAGCCCATCCGAAAGGAAAAACAAGTGGGGAGAAACGATCAATGCCCATGTGGAAGCGGTAAAAAATATAAAAACTGCCATGGTGTAGGAGCCGAATAAATGATTTCTCTTGAAAAGCGCATTGCGGCTTTGGCCAAACTTGGTAGTTGGCTTAAAAATTACGGTATCCGGAAAGCGCAAAGCGTTCACGAAGATAATAGCCAATGGACTGAATTAGATACGATTGTGCGAAATCATCATATTTACAACCACTGGCTGATTGAACCATTTGTAGAGAAAGCAATAGAACATTGGGCTGAAAGGTTATCATTCCCATCTATTCAATTGTTTGCAACTCGTTATCCGGAATTGGAAAATAAGCAACCAACCATTAGTATTGTAGTAATTCCAAAAAAAAACATACCACTGGCCGGCTTTCACGATGCTGTTTGCATCTTGTTAGCCGGTCATCGTCTTTTTGCCCGAAACAACAATCACGAACTCGATTTGCTCCAATGCATTACTTATAAACTGATAACCATTGAGCCGGCTTTTGAAGAACTAATTTGCTGGGTTGACACTTTTCCAAAATCGACCGATGCTTATCTGGTACATTCAAAGCCTGAAGAGGATGCAGCCATAAAACAATATTTTTCAGCTAAATGCAGCCTTATCAGATCGAAATGTATTTCGGTTGCGGTATTAAAAACCGATTTTAAATCGCAGGAGATTGAAGCGTTATCAGGTGATATACTTGACTTTTTTGGGCAAAGTGATCATAACGTTCGCAAAATCTATGTTCCGGCCAATTTCCATGTCGAACAGTTCTATCCTTTCATCGAAAGTTACGCATGGATGCAGCAAAATAACCGGTATGCCAATAATTTTGATTATCATCGTTCTATTTTCTTGATGGACAGGATGGAATTTTTCGAAAACGGCTTTCTCATTCTTCGGGAATCAGCAGAAATGCATGTACCTATTGGTTGTTTATATTTTGAATATTACACCTCTATGGTTGATTTAACTGAAAAACTTTGTACCCACAAACATCAAATACAACAAGTAATTTGTAAAAGCGATCTTGGAATAGACACCATGCTACCTGGCAGCGCTCATAACTACCCGTTGTGGAATTTCGATGACAATCAGGATGTGATGAGTTTTTTATTGAAAAGGTAAACGCATCAGTATTCAATTTTGAGAAATAAAATAAAATGGTTAGTTTTAACCTGAAGGATTTAAAAAGTTAAAATAAACCGATAACATATGTTCGAAACTCAATTCCGCAATGATGAATAAACTTGCAGTAATAGCCCTTGGTGGTAACGCATTGTTAAGGGAAAACCAGAAAGGAATTATTGAAGAGCAGGAAGAAAATACGGCTGAAACACTCGAAAATATTGTTTTTCTGCTCAATAAAGGTTACAACATTGTGATATCTTTTGGTAACGGCCCGCAGGTAGGAAATATTATGATGCAGAACGATGCAGGTGAGCAATTGTATGACTTGCCACCCATGCCACTGGATACATGTGTGGCTTATTCGCAGGGTGGAATTGGTTTTATGATTGAACGTGCCTTACGAAATGTTTTAAACGAGCATGGAATCCGTCGCAATGTTCTTACACTTATGACGATGGTTGAAGTGGATCCGAACGATGTGGCTTTTGCCGATCCGGGAAAGAGAATTGGCAAAACCGTAACCAAAGAAGAAGCTGATAAGCTAATAACTGAGAAAGGTTGGATGTTTAAGGAGGAAAAAAAGCAAAAAGGGGGTTATCGGCGGGTAGTTCCTTCTCCTTCACCGAAATATATCATTAACTGGGAGGTAATTCAACGGAATGCACTTGCAGGTGCCATTGTTATTGCAGTTGGTGGAGGAGGCGTTCCGGTATATACCGATGAAAACGGATACCTCCGACCCGTTGAAGCTGTAATAGACAAAGATTCGGCATCGGCATTACTTGCTGCCCAAATTCATGCCAATGAATTTTATATATTAACGGATGTACCATTTGTATACGCCAATTATGGGGAACCGGAACAAAAAGTATTGGAATTTCTTAATTATTCCGATACCATGAGATACCTCGATGCAGGAACATTCGGGTTAGGTACGATGGCCCCAAAGATTAAAGCAGCTCTTTATTTTATAAAACATGGAGGAACGATGAGCATCATAACCGAATCGAAAAAACTGGAAGACAAAGCATTCGGTACTAAAATAACAATGGAATATATTGAACAGGATTTGCATAAGTACGATCAAAAATCTGAATAACAATTCGTTAATATCCTAAAAGTACCTCAACCTTTTTGTGGTTGAACTCAATAAACGTCCATTGTTTTCTCTTATAATCAGTTTAACTTTTTTGTATTGCCTTAATGATTTATCGATTAAATAAAATCGTTCAAAATCAACTTTAAACTCATAATCAGTTTGAGGATTTAGGTTTAATGGAAATTGGTTTCGTTGGGCAGAACGAATTGCAAATTTGCGGGATGATATCTGATCAAAAAATTTAATTTCCGGCGCTTCTATTTCAACCGGAAGTTTTCCGCTGCTTTCAATCCTTACAATCATCTCTATATAAGGCTTTATTACAAGTCGGGTAAAAACTTTTACTTTTTTGTACCGTTGCTTTGGACTAACTCCGGTTGACATCCAAATGATAAGAAACAAAAATAATAAACCAAATAAAGCCAATATGCTCAATGTACTTGGTTGTCCATATAATAATATTTCAAAACAGATAAATAAAATTTGCATTAGTGATGTATTAACATTTTTTGTTTAGGCGGAAAGATAAGGGAAACGATAATGCAAATAGCCAATGTACCAAGTATTACGAAAAGTGAATAAACTGGTTTAAATCCAATCTCGTCAAGCCATGTATGGAAAAGTAGTTTAACACCAACAAATACCAGTAAAAATGCAATGCCAATCTTCAGATAATGGAAGAGGTTAACAACCCGCATAAGGAGAAAAAACAACGTTCGAAGACCAATAATGGCAAAGATATTAGAGAAAAATACAATAAACGGATCACGTGTTACAGCGAAAATAGCCGGGATTGAATCTGTGGCAAATATTACATCCGTAAATTCTATCAATATTAATACGATAAATAGCGGCGTTATGAAAAGCTTTTTTTTAGACCGCACAAAAAAGTGATCTTTAAAATATCGGGGGTATACATTGGTATGTTTGGAGAGAAATTTTACCAACCAATGATCATGAGGTTCAATTTTTTCATCATTATTGCGATGTATAAATATTTTGATGCCGGTAAATACGAGAAAAGCACCAAACACCAGCAGTATCCATTCAAACCGTTGAATAAGAGCTGATCCGGCAAAAATAAATATAAACCTTAAAATAATGGCACCCATAATTCCCCAGAAAAGAACCTGCTTATAATATTTTTCGCGTACCGAAAAAGAGCTCAAAATCAACATGATCACAAATACATTATCCATTGACAGCGTGTATTCTATCAAATAACCGGTAATGAATTCCATGCCCATATTTTTCCTGTAAATTTCGAGGCTGTTTTCAAAGCTCAACATGTCGAGCTTTAGCTGCGGAGCATACTTATGTTGTAATGCAACCAGATGGTTAAAATCGGTTATACCATGAAATCTGTCGCCGAAATAAAGAATGAAAAAATAAAAAAGTAAAGCCATGGAAACCCAAACGGCTGTCCATATGGAAGCTTCCTTGAAGGAAATAACATGGCTATTTCTTCCGATTAACTTTAAATCAATAATCAGAATACTTAGAATTCCTAAACTAAATAGTCCAAAATAAAGTACCTCCTGACTTATCATGATCTTTTCAACTTCAATGAATTTATGAAAAAAGCCTAAAAAGCAAAAATAACGAACCCGAAAGAATAATAGTTACGGGCAATGTAACAAGCCAGGCAATTAAAATGTTTTTTACCGTTTTCATTCGAAGGTTTTGTTTGCCTTTGGAAGCAACCATTGACCCTGCTACGCCTGATGATAGAACGTGAGTTGTACTTACCGGAAGTCCCAAATAAGTTGAAAGACCTATTGTGCTTGCCGCAACCAGGTTAGCAGAAAACCCTTGTGCATAATTAAGTTTTTCGTTACCAATTTTTTCACCAATAGTAACCACAATTCGTTTCCACCCAATCATTGTGCCCAGACCCAACGAAATAGATATTAACAGGATAACCCAATATGGGGCATATTCGGTATAAGTTTTCATTTCCTTTATAGATTCCTTTATAGTCACTTTATCTTCTTTCGAAAGTTTTAAAGGTTGTTCATCTGCCTCCCTGTTTTGGATTTTTGATATTTCCTTCGCCATTACCAATATATCCTTACGTAACTCAAAATTCGATTCCTTTTTAAGGTCTTTAAAGGAAACAACACCCGCAAGTGTCGCTTGCATTGTATCAATTTTTTCCTTTGCAATAACCAAACTGATTTTATCCTGAATACTTATCTTCTTTGAGTCAATTTTATCAATTACAGACTCGATGGAATTAACCTGAGTGATTAGGTTTTCTGTTTTTTTGGAATGATCGAGAGCAAATTGAACCGGTACAATCCCAATTAGAATGATCATCACTAACCCAACGCCTTTCTGACCATCATTTGAACCATGAAAAAAGCTCAACGCAATGGAAGTAAATATTAGAAATAACCGAATCCAGAAGGGTGGAGCTTTCTTTTTATCCGGTTCATTAAATAACTTTTTATTATCTATAAATTTTATCAATAAATACATAACACCTAATGCAACCCCAAAACCAAATAACGGCGACATTAGTAATGAAAGGCCAACATCTTTCACTTTTCCCCAGTTTAATGCGATAGCTGTTGCATCCGGAAGCAATCCATAAGCTATACCTACCCCAAAAATAGATCCTATTAATGTATGAGAGCTGGAACAGGGTATTCCAAGATACCAGGTACCCAAGTTCCAAATGATTGCAGTAACAATTAAGGCTAATATCATGGATACACTATGTACAGCGCTTTGATCGATAAGTAACCCCATGGGCAACAAATTTACTATACCCATTGCAACAGCTATACCGCCAACAAATACCCCTATAAAGTTCATAATTCCCGACAATACAACGGCCGTTGTTGGTTTCATGGACTTAGTGTATATTACAGTTGCAACAGCATTGGCCGTATCGTGAAATCCGTTAATAAATTCAAAAATACAAGCAGCCAGAATACAAATGATTAAAATGAAAGTCATTCCTGCGTCTAATCCAAACATAATTTCCTAATGAATTAATAATATGATACTTTAACAATAGTAGTAAGTCAAATTTTGATTTGCCAAGATATAAAATAATCTTCCATCACGAATCTATTTTTAATAGTTATTGAATTTTATCCTGTTTTGCTGTATCTATATTGAATCAATTACGTATAGATGATTGTTCTTATAAAAAAATGAGTATTTTTGAATAATTAAAAAAAATCCTATGTCAGGTCATCTTGAAAGCCCGGAACAAGCGAGAGTCAGAGTTTTAGAAAAACAGACACAGAAGAAGTATCATATTCCGGTGGTTGGTCATTTTGCCGACCGCAGTGTACGATTCAATTCTATTATGGATGCCTGGAAAGCCACAGGAATTCATTACACTTTAATATTTGAAGCGTGTATTGGTAAAATCTACAAGGCTAAAAACGTAATTTGGGAATTTGAAAAAGGCAACCACTATATTCGATATAAATCGTTTTATATTCACGTAAAAGGTAATTATTCCCGGAGCACTGGTTTTAACGGATAGTTAGTATACTTTTTGCTGATAAACTTATTAAAATTGGAGATTTTTTGATCTCCAATTTTTATTTTAAGGGCTCTAAAATAAATCCTTTGGTTTTTAAAAGGTTGATTACACCGTTTTCGCCTCCCAGGTGACCGCTCCCCACTGCAATAAAACAGCTCGATTTCTGAATCATTGTTGGAATCAGCTCTGCCCATTTTTTGTTCCGATCGTCAATTAATATATTACCAAAGACCTTGTACTCCTTTGTTGTCTCTACCATTAGCTGATAAATTTTATCTACATCTCCAGTCAGATAAACCTCTACCAATTGAAAATATTCCCTCTTTTGTTTGTCATATTCTTTCACCGATTCAACCAACATGGCTGCCTGATCCTCCAGCGAAATTTTGTCGATATAACTCACTTGTTCTTTTATAGTTTCGAGACCCAATACTTGTTTATTATTGCCTTGAGCCATACTTAGATAAGTGGTTTCGTACGAATTCGGATTATTACCAAGATACTTTTGCAATATAAACGATGCCAAAAAAATAGGTTTCACTTTGTTGACCATCGTTAACGGAATGTTTAAAGAATCTTGAAAAAAAGATGAAACAATTTGATATTCTTCTTTCGATAGCAAACTGTCAATCCGTTGATATTTCATCACCATCTCGTTTTGAAGTTCCATCATCATCCGGGGGTTGGTCATATCAATTTCTAGTACCAGCTTTTCGGTTTGATCAAACCGGATTTTACATTCCTCGGTCAGAAAAAATTTATTTGCAGGTAATGCATGTATGGTTCCAAAAAGAAACGATGGTGTGGAGAGTCCGTTGCCGCTAATCTTCCATAAAAGGGACGATTGTGCCTGCTGCGAATAGCTCCGGCCTAAAATCGAAGTCAATAAAAAAACAATAGTAATCAGTTTGGTCAGATTTCTCATCAGCAATATTAATAGTATCAGTTATACGTGATAGTTTACTCTGTTCGGATTAGGCTGCCTGAGTCGAATATATACTTGCAGGCCTAACCCTGATTTAAGAAGCACGACTTATGCATAGCCCAGGCCGTACTTATGGGTTCTAAAATGGATGTTCGTTTACCTTGTACCTATACATCAAAACTTCAAAAGGTATTTTAAACCTGTCGTGCAACCCCCTGATCATTTCAAGGATCAGCGGACGTTTTCGGTTTACAATCCTCGAAACACTTGACTTATTACCTAAAATTACCACCAGGTCCTTAGGTTTTATAGCGGTTTGCTCCATTACAAATTTTATGGCTTCCACCGGGTCGGGAAGATCG
>JANXXY010000181.1 GCA_025350365.1 Bacteroidales bacterium
CTTTCACACTACATTGAATATGGTATATAGTGATGTTGTCTCAGTTTTCAATATAATTATCAATACAATAGTTCGGTAATTTTTCAACTTCTGCATTTTTATAAAATGTAATACATTGAAATACATTGAAATACATTGAAATACATAGAAATACATAGATATAAAGAAATATTTCAATATATATCTAAGTATTTCATTTAAAATTTATTGCTGAAAATTTAACGAACTGTTGTAATATGTCAGATTATTAAATAAGTTAAATACAATATAAACACATGCCGAATAACAAAATAAAATTTTGGATTCTTTTAATACTACTTAATTGCTTTTTATTTCTTCCAAAATACCTTATTGAATATAATTCCAGCACATTCTTCCCGCATGCCAATTTTCTCCATTTTTCTTTATACGATAGTTTTAAATTTCTTTTTGTCAGGTATAATTATGATATTTTCAGGATTAACGTTGATTTATTCCTGCTTGTTTTTATTTTCTATTTTTTACGCAAACGAATTAACCTCAAAAAATATGCTTGGTATGCCGGCATTTATTACGTAGTGATGTTCCTTTTTATCGTTTATTACAACGTTTTAGAAAAAGTTTTTCTCATAAAACCAGTCTTGTATGACGATTTATATCTATTCAAATTGGGGTTTATTAATTCCGGAGGACGGTTATCATTATTGTTAGTTGCAGAAATATTATTTTTTTTCGTAATCGTTTGGTTGTCTGTAAAGTTATTTCAGTATTTTTTCACATTGGTTTTGGATATTCAATTTGGGAAAAAATCAAAAATAGTTCTTGGTATTATTGGGTTACTATTAATGATTAATATATTCAAATCGGGACTAACATTCGAGCCGCATCATACATTTCAATCTACATTTTTGATGATGGCCGATAATGTTCAATATTCGGTTGAAGCATTTCACAATCTTAAACAATTTGACATCAAAAAGCTTAATCGTCAAATGAATTACGATCAATATCAATTGAAGAAAAAACCAAATGTTTATTTTCTATTTGTAGAATCCTATGGAAAAATTCTATACGAAAATCAAAACCTTCGTCCTAAATACCTTGAATTGATGGAAAGCTGCCAAAATAAACTTCAAGCGAATGGGTTTCATGTATTTTCTCAATTTAGCACATCCCCTGTATCAGGCGGCGGATCGTGGATTAGCTATTCTTCGGTAATGTTTGGCTTTAATTTAAAAAATCAGGCTACCTATTTAAGCCTGATGAAAATTGCTGAAACAGCAGATTATAATCATCAGTTTCGATGGTTTAATAAACAGGGATACAGAAACTATCGGTTGATATCTATGCCTGATAATGAAAATCTTAAAGTTCCATGGGAATTGTATTCGCGCTTTTATGGTGCCGACGAATGGATACGATTTAAAGATTTAGATTATCATGGCATTCAATATGGTTTTGGGCCCTCTCCGCCTGATCAATATTCAATTTCTTATGCTAACGATTACATTCAGAAAAAAGGAATAACTCCTTATACATTATTTTTTATATCACAAAATTCTCATAGCCCCTTTTATTGTCCCGATTCGGTTGTTACTAACTGGCGATCGCTCAATAATACCAAGCAGATGTCCAAATCAACTTCAGTATTTCTTAAAAACCCCAATTTCAACGACTATTCTAAAGCAATTACCTATGACCTTGCTTCTTTTGTTCAATTTATTACTACGGAGGGGAAAGACAATGATATTTTTATCCTTATAGGTGACCATCAGCCACCCATGCTAACCGATGAGGATGCGGGATTTGAAACTCCAGTGCATATCATTGTCCGGGACAGTATGTTTGGTTCAGGATTTAGCAAATATGGTTTCACGCCAGGCATGCTGATTACCGGAAACCATAAAGCCATAAAACATGAGGGAGTCTATTCGATGTTTATGCACGAATTCATTAAAAATTATGGAACCGACACAACTCATCTACCCGTCTATCGACCTGAAGGAATTCAAAAAGAATACCATGAGTAGTTTAAAAAAGTGGGACAGCTTCCATTGCTTTGTAATGCTTGGGGCTGGAATTATTTATTGGTTCATTCAATGGAGAATGTTAGTTTTTATAGTGGCATTACCTTCTTTTATTTATCTGTTGATTTCTGAATGGCCGATGCTGAAAAAACTACATCCTTTTGGAGGTTATGCCAATTGGGTAACATTTTTGAGAATGACGGGTTTGCTTGTATTATTTGCTTTATCAGGCAGATTAACCAATGGCATGCTGGCAACGATGTTCATCGTTTTAGTTTTGCTTGACGGATTAGATGGAATACTGGCACGACATTTTCATCAGGAAACATCATTTGGGGCTAATTTTGATATGGAAACTGATGCCCTTTATGTTTGCTTCGTTTCAATTCTTCTTTTCGAAAAAGGCCTTACAGGCAGCTGGGTATTGTTGGTTGGTTTTATGCGATATTTTTATATTGCATTGGTTTATTTTACCGGAATGCATCATTTAACAGAGAAACGAACAAAGTTTGGACCCCTGATTGGCGTGGTTATTTTTGTTGCACTTCTTATTCCTTTCGTGTTGCCACGGAGTATTTATTTACCTTGTCTGATTGGGGCCTCAGCTTTGGTTACCCTTTCTTTTGCATGGTCGTTTTACCTGCAAATTGTTGAGAAGCGAAAATCTGTAGAATAAATTGTTATAATATAGTTAAAATTTAAAACCCTGTCCGAATCTCTCGATTTTGACAGGGTATACAATTCGTTTACAACACAAAAAGCGCTTTTTGTGTTGTAAACGAATAAGTATTTTTATAACGACCTTATAATATCAAGTGAATAATATCTCTTGAAAAAAACTTATAAGGAAAGCATATAGGCTATTTTACTTTCAATTTTACCTTGGCAACAAATTCCTTTGAGGGTTTGAATGCAGGAATATAATGTTCAGGCACAATCAAGGTTGTGTTCTTAGAGATATTACGGGCCGTTTTCTTTGCTCTTTTCTTAACAATGAAACTTCCAAAACCTCTCAAATAAACGTTTTTGTTTTTCACTAATGATCCTTTTACACTTTCCATAAAAGCTTCAACGGTCTTTCCCACAGCAGTTTTATCAACGCCTGTGCTTTTGGAAATCTCAATAATCAAATCGTTTTTAGTCATTTTAATTAGTTTTTATTACACTAAATAGTTTATTTATCTAGTAAGCAAATATATATAATTTATTTTAATTCTGTAAGTATCATTTTTTTGATTTTTGATTTTTCGTCAAACTTTTTGATTGTTCCGTAAACTTATCAAAGAAAACATAATCATACCAAGGTTGTAAAGGCCTGAATAATTCACAAGTTCCTATAATGACCTCACTCACAGCCCATATCCAAACAGAGAGGGGAGCTAGATTTGAACAAGGCTAAAGTCCATCGCCCGTTTGGGAGAGGGATTTAGGGTAAGGGTCATTAAAGTTTAATACTTCGGTATATTTTTTTAAGGTACTGATAATGAGTGCAAATTCAAAAAATTAAATTAATC
>JANXXY010000192.1 GCA_025350365.1 Bacteroidales bacterium
GGGTGGTTCGCGGTAAAGCCGCAAACCACCCCCTCCGACTAAAAATTAACATAAACGTTTGTCATTCTTCGCTTCGCTCAGAATCTTATTATTTTAGTCGCTCACTAATTTAATTTATATAATATTCTAACTGAATTGCAGCCAAATTATACTGCCGTATCGCTTCGAGGTAATCGAGTTTTATCTTACGGGCACCGCTTAAACTTTGTAAGTATTCAAGGTATTCTATTTCCTGCCTGGTAAACTTCGTCAAAGCAGTTTTTATCATTAAATCAGCTTGATTTAATGCATTTTCCCTAAAATATGAAATTTGCACATACAATTTATCAAGTTGAAGTTTAAGGCTTTCAATTGTTTTGTTCATCGTAAATTTTTGATATTCAAGTTCATTTTGTGCTATATCGCGGTTAATCAGTGCTTCCTTAGTTTTCGCCTTTTGGGGTAAAAACCAAAGAGGAAAGGAAATACCAACTTTAAACCCATTAAAACCTTTTACTTTATCAATTTCATGAGTAAAATATCCAGCATGAATTTCAGGAAAAAACTTTGAACGTTCAATTTGCAATTCAGATTGGCGAACATGATAAACTCCTTCATAATAAGACAAATGACCTATTGGGAAAAACTTATCGGGTCCAACACGCTTAAATTCTATGGAATACATTTCAAAAATTGAATCGGTAGGTAATAGATTATCATTGGTATATATTATTTGCTGTAATTGATTTATCGCAATTTGGTAATCCTGTTCAGCCTGAAACTGCTGATTTTGCATATCTGCGTATTGGGTTTCGGCCATTGTCTTATCAAGCAAATTAGTCTCTCCTAAACCATAATAAAGCCCCACATTTCGGATAAAATCAGTATATAACTTAGCCTCGTCACGTAAAATTTTTAGCCGATTTCGATGGTATATCACATTCATATATGCGGACTTCACCTCCACAGTCAGTTTTTTAATAGAAAGTCTTTGCTCATATTCACTTACCTTTATTATTTCCTTAACGTAGTTGCCTTTTCGGAGCGAAGTTACCGGCGATCCAAAATTCTGCACAAATTCGAAATAATTATCATTAGCCGCTGAATATTGTTGACCATACTTATAATTAATCTCGGTGTTACCAAATACTGCTATCGAAAGCTTTTGGGCATTAGCTAACTGAACTTTTAATTCAGCATTCCTGGCATTGGGATTATTCGCCAACGCACTTTTTACAGCCTCATCCATCGTTAGTAATTTCAAGGCATGTGGTTGTGCTATAGTCTTTTCTGTAACCAAAAAAAATAGAATAAGAATGCCAGTTTTTCCTAATACAACAAAAAGTCCTTTAAAACGAAGTTTAACCATTGGATATCGGGTATAGCTTCTGCCAGTTATCAAAATACACTTTAATTTTTATTGAAATACTCGTACGTAATCTACAATCATCGATTGAGGAAATACAGTGGTATCATCAGGATTGCCCGGCCAGTTACCACCAACCGCCACGTTAAAAATGAAAAATTGCTTTAATTGAAAGGCTGAAAAAGCAATATCACCTGCGTTAACTTCAAAATATTTTTGGTAATCGACATACCAAATCATATAATCAGCCTGCCATACTAATGTGTAAATATGATATTTATCGCAGAAACTATCAGCAGAAGGCAATATGTATTTACTTCCTTTGTATTGATGTCCTGCTCCATTGTAATGAACAGTACCATATACCGTAGATAAATCGTGTCCCAGAAATTCCATGATATCAATTTCACCGCTTGCCGGCCAGTTTACCTGATCAATATTTGCCCCCAACATCCATAATGCCGGCCATATACCTTTACCTTTTGGAAGTTTTGCCCTAATATCGATTCGCCCGTAAGTAAACTCTTTTTTTCCCTTTGTAGTTATCCGTGCTGAGGTATATGTATTTGACGAGTTTCCCTTTATCGCTTTTATAATCAAATTCCCGTTTTCTAAATAAGCATTATCTTTTGAATCAGTATAATTTTCAAGCTCATTATTTCCCCATCCGCTAGCCCCTTTTTCATAATTCCACCATTGTGTGTTCAGTTGAGTATCTGTAAACTCATCACTCCAAACAAGTTGCATGCCGGGATATGTGTTTGGTGTCATATATCCATCAGGTAAAAGCGGAGGTAAATAAGTGTCATCATTTAAAATTGTAATTGTTAACTTATTCAAAGTTGTAGCGGCATTTTTTATATCTGAAAGTTCTAATTGAAATGCCTTATTGAATTCAAAATAATTATTCGCTATTATTGATATTTCAATCGTTATGGATTTTTCGCCAGAGGGAATGCTTACTGAATTATTTATTGCTTCAATATAATCGACGCCTGCTTTGGCTGATCCGTCAACAGTTGATAATGTGAACGTAACATCGTTTGCTGTGGTTTCAGATAAAGTAAAAGTAACCTTAGCTTTTGTTATACCTATATTTCCCTCATTAATTGAAACATTCGAAAATTTGAGATCCGGTATTTTGGTATCATCCTTTTTACAGGAATAAATATAATTCATCTGTAAAATAAATGTTAAAAGTGCTATCGTTATATTTTTCACCCTCATATTTTCAAATTTTATTTATCAAAAGTATCGAATTTCTTACGGTTGTTTTTCCTTTTTTTTCAACTTTAAGTAATTTTGATTGTTTTACATATCGAACAATCTATAAGGTAAGTTTTTACCTCGTTTAATAATTATAAAACTTTCATTCGTCGAAATTTTTGCCTAACAATAATTTTGGTGTAATGCGATAATACTTTATAGAAAGCGTAAAATTGAATAGACTAGACTAAATAGCAGTGAAATCAATAGATTGGGAAACCGGTATAGAAACAGCGACTTTTGGTGCAGGCTGTTTTTGGTGTGTTGAAGCAATATTCCAACAACTTAAAGGTGTCATCAAGGTAATACCGGGATATGCAGGAGGTAAAATTATAAATCCATCTTATTCCGAAATATGTGAAGGATCTACCGGCCATGCAGAGGTATGCCAGATTTTTTTTGATATGGAAATAATTACGTTTGAAGAACTTTTGGAAGTCTTTTGGTTAATTCATGACCCAACATCTATTAACCGACAAGGAAATGATGTTGGATTTCAATTCCGTTCTGTTATATTTTATCATTCGAAAAAGCAAAAGAATTTAGCAGAAGAGTTTAAAAATATGATTGACAAATCAAGATCGTATGAAAAACCCTTAATAACTGAAATTGCGATTTTATCCTCATTTTACGAAGCTGAAAATTATCATATTAATTATTATAATTCACATGAAAAAACGCCGTATTGTTCTCATGAAATCAGACCAAAAATTTCAAGATTCCGAATAGTCTTTCAAGATAAACTTAAAGTTATTGAGCCTTTAAATTAGGGTTATCATGATTCCATCCTTCTTTCGAATCTCTATGCCGCATAGGACCTTCAGGTCCAATAAGCCGTTGATAAAGTGAATCGAGTTTCACATTTTGTTCTGGTGTACAAATATTTTTGAGTTCAAGTAAATGCTTAATTTGTAACCGTTTTAGCGAAGCATGCAATGCTCCAATTTCGTCTGAATATTTATAAAGTTTCACGGTATCCGGCAATATTCTGGCCATTTCTGCAATCATGGCTGTTCTTTTAAGTTCTAACTGTCCAAAAATTTCCTTCGATTCACTAAAAAAATTTACTCGATACTCTTTATATTTTACTTCCTGTTGTGGATTAAAATTGAGCTCCTTTTGAAGGAAGAATTTCCCTGACCTTCCATGATTAGTTTGTTTACCACCTGTCAAATGATTGGATTTCCATTTATATGTATGATAAACAATAGTTCCAATGGTAGCCAAATTGGTCACAGTTAATATGATGACAATCCAAATAGCAAATTTCATTTTCCGAAAATAGTTTATCATAGCCTTATTCGTTATCAATTAAATTCGAAACACTCTGTTCACCCAAATCATCCAAATAATATTCAGAGGCATATGTTTCCAAAGTTTCATTTTTTATCACAGCAGTGGAAACAATAGTTTTTGAACCTGCCAAATTTTTACCTAAATATATTCCTCCACTTACGCCAATAAGAAGAAGAACAGATGCTGCGATGGGTTGCAATATCCTTATAAGTTTATGGTTTGTGTTGGTTTCAATGACCTCGATGTTATGAAGTTTTGATAAAACACGCGTGGAAAAGAACGGATCCAGTATCGGTATGGGTTCTTTTTCAAAAGCGGTATAAGTCTCTTTAACGTTTCGGAACAAACCGGAGCAAAGTTCACAAGAATCTATATGATTTTTAACCTCGAAACCCACATTATCAGCCAATGAACCCTCAATAAACTCCAAAAGGTTTTTTTGTACCAGACCACAATTCATATATTTTCTTGTTTGCATGGTTAAGTTCCTCCATTTCTATTTTGACACATAATTCTTTTAAAACTTGCGCAGATTGATTTAGCTTTTATAATAATTTATCAGTTTCTTTTGCAAATTCATTTTCGCACGATGGATTAACGATTCCACAGACGCTAATGACAGATTCATTATTTCTGATATTTCCTGATATGGAAGTTCGTCGAGCTTATGCATACTAAAAGCCAATCGCTGATTTTCAGGCAAACTACCAATGGCTGTTTGAAGTACATGATTACGCTCTTTATAATCAATTGTTAAAGGCGAGTTTAATGCTGATGCATCTTCAATTTCAAGCTTACTAATTCGGTCACCGGAAAAAAAGTTCTCAATACTGTTGAGCATCCCTTTTAATTTATTTTTCCGTAAATGATTCAGCGATTTATTGATGGATATACGATATAACCAGGTAGATAGTTTGGATTCATTGCGGAATTGATGAATTGATTCAAATACTTCAATAAAAACTTCCTGTGCAATATCTTCAGCATCCATGTTTTGGTGTAACATATGAAAGCAGGCATTATACACCAATGACTGATATTTTTCAATCAGTTCTTTAAATGCTGATTCGTCTCGTAAGGTAAGGCGGTGGATTAAATCCGAGTCGGTCATGCGCAAAATTCTTATTGTAACAACATCAAAAAGTTAATGAATATAACACAATACAAACTCAAAACATAAGATTTAAAGTTTTTTCATATACCTTCAACATTAGCTTCAATGAGGATCTTTAAATTCAGGTAAACCTTATTCGTCGTCCGATTTTAAGAAGCGATGTACGTTGAAGGTTGTTTAGCTTGCAAATTTGAACGATGGATACTCCGTTTTTTAATGCTATCCTGCCCAACGTATCACCTCTGCGAACCACGTAATAACGAATTTTTCTTAATTCATTGATATATTCGAAATTTTTCCGGCAAAGGAATAAACTATCGCTAATTACCTTACCTTCTGCCACATTGATAATATCCAGTGGATTTATTGAATTTCCAAGGTAACGAACCTCATAATGAA
Source organism: Bacteroidales bacterium (assembly GCA_025350365.1). Classification (GTDB taxonomy): domain Bacteria; phylum Bacteroidota; class Bacteroidia; order Bacteroidales; family JAAUTT01; genus JAAUTT01. Next base: position 5,421 of record JANXXY010000192.1, read on the forward strand.
GGTGCGGCCCGGTAGAACGACCAGTATTGCCCCCTAAACCAAGCATATCGCCAGCCTTAATGCGTTGATTGACATTTACCAATATTTTTGATAAATGCCCGTAAATGGTTTCAAGTCCATTATCATGACGAATTACAACATAATTACCAAATGTCCGGCTTTTTTTTGCAATCCTTATCATCCCGCTAAAAGAACAGTGAACTGAATCTCCAACCTGAAGTTTAAGATCGGTGCCATAATGCCAGCGCCAGCGCCGAAATCCAAAATTAGAGGTAATTCTGCCCGGTACCGGGTGAATATAACCGCTGAGACTGATAAACGTTGTATCTGGTTTTTTAGTTAAATCAATATTATATGGATTTACGGTAGCATTACTCCATATCGGATAAATTTTTGCCGAAGGAACAGTAATTGAATCAAACGCCATCACAACAGTTTCTTTCAGGGTAGAATCGTTTAAATTATCTTCATCAAGGTTTTCTTCAATAAGTTCCTGAGTAGCTGGAATAGTGTCATTCACTTTTTGAGAAAATGCATTGATTGAAAAATTAAAAATTAAAATACAAAAGCTGGGAAGTAGTAGTCTGAATCTCATGCAATAAAGTTTTAATTGTCTAATACTTTATAATTTTTCATCCTTTAATTGACCATCACCAAATCAATATGAAAATGATCTTTTTTGGGGTTCTGCAGCAAATATAAAAAAATTTAACCATTACCTGCATAATGTTGAAACAGCAGTTTTTCTAGTTTATTGCAAAGGCCGGATATTAATATTGATATTAACAGTTCATAAATCGTATCGCCATCAAGCTCACGCACGTTTTCTTTGTATCCGGTTGTAATCAATATAGTACAAAACTTTTAATGATAGGCTGTTTATTTGATCGCTACGCCAGGTCCGATCAAGGTTGCGCCAATAACCTCCCAAAACTTCATTTCCGCTTGTTGAAATGGAGTTCTTCCAGGCGAAAGATAATTCCGACCCAGGTGCAAATATCCACCGAAATAACATATCAACATTAAAAGCATTATAATTGGTATCTTTATTTTGGGTGTACGTATCGTCAGTTTGCAAATTTCCATCGGTTTGTAATTGGTAATATTTTTTATTTGCTGCTCCCGAATAGTAATGTCTTGCTCGAATACTTATGGTGGTTTTATTATTGAAAGCATATGACGTGATAAAAATATTTTCTAGTGTGTGAACGTTTCTTTGTGCGAAATAAATGCTTTTATCGTCATTAGTTTTATCAACATATCCATAATCGTTTATATCAGTATTGAAACTTCCCATGTAAGAAAACTGAAGTCTTTGGCCAATCCTTAAATAAAGTTCTGCATTGCCCATATAACCATGGCGGTCGGTGCCTGGTAATTGATAACCACCATAATGAAAATATCCCCATAAATGTTTACGTGTATCAGTAGTTAAATTATAATTATACCAAAACAGATGTGGACTAACAAAATACCTCCCACTTACACGAGGTTCGAAATAATCGTGCTTTTCAGTGCCATACCCTCCGTTTACAGAAATGCGGTAATTATTTTTAAGTAAAGTACGGGCATTAAAACCAAATTTATTGTCAAAGACGACGCTCGGATTAAATATACGTGTGTAATCCCACCAAAAATTTCCATTGCATTCGCGAATCTTCCAGAAAGGCTCAATGATTTGATAATAAATATAAGCCTCTGTTAAAAGCTGATTGTTATTGTGAAGATATCCCAAATCGGTGGGGTTGAATTTATCCGAATAAACATTTTGTAAAATACCATATTGCAGATTTCCCCGGTTCTTATCAATTCCTAAACTTGCAAAATACCCGTTTTCTCTTGCCGTGTCGCCTCGTGTACTTAAGCCCGCCTTTCCTTTGAGCGCAAATTTCAGCGATTTATCGCGAAACTGAAATTCGGTAGCTGTAACGTTAGCCAAAAACGGATTATCTAGCATCGAAACATTTGAATTTATAATACTTATGTAAGAATTATTTTTTAATGACTTGTCAACAACGGACACGTTATAATTAGTAAATGGTTGCACAAGAATTTTACGCTTAGCTCCGGTTATTGTATCACGTAAAGTAGCATATGAAGCTAATGAATTGGAATTTAAAAATCCGAGACCCCATCCATTGGCAGTGCGACCCGAAATTTTGCTTGCGTTAATAAGCTGTGTCTCGCTAGGATTATAATCCACAATTTCGTGCTGAATCAACGACTGGGCAGGTTTATCGGCAAATTTGGGTGCTGCTCCAATACGACGGGAATAAAAAATATTTCCTCGTTGAAAAAGTTCTGTTCCCTCGGTAAAAAATTGTCTCTTTTCACTATAGAATAATTCATATGGCGAAAGATTCAATTGTTTGTCATCCGATTGTATTTGGCCAAAATCGGGTATCAACATCATATCGAGTGTAAAACTTTCATTGATTCCATATTTTAAATCCAACCCACCTTTGTATAAAAAGTCGGTCATATTTTTCCCTCCGTCAACCTGAAAATACGATGATGAATAAGGACTTAAGGACAATCGCACGGGAGGTTTTATATTTTTTATACCGCTCAACTGACCCTCCTGATGAATAAAACCTGACACTTTTCGATCAACCAGGTTCCAAGAGTTGTTGGAATTGTAACGACGAATATTCCGAAACATATTTAACCCCCAATTTGAGTTGGCTTTTTCCGAAAAACGTAATGCAGAATATGGAATACGCATCTCAACTACCCACCCCCTTTCAGTTATTTTTGTTTTGCTTTCCCAAACAGCGTTCCACGTGTCATCTTCACTATCAAAATCACTTTTTACTGCCTTAATATCAGTTTGTACACCAGCGGGAGTAATAAAAAACCCGTATGCCAGTTGTCCCTGATTATAAGGGTCTAAATACACGCCAAAGAAATCGGACATACCTATATTATCACGTTCCGAAAAAAAATTGAAAATACTATCGGGTGCGCTATCATAAAGCATAGCGCCAACATATATTGCTGTTTGATCATAAAAATAATATACTTCTGAAGGTTGAATTGATGGTTTGCCGTTGTATGGTTGTATTTGTAGAAAATCCTTTGCCGGTTTCACC
>JANXXY010000199.1 GCA_025350365.1 Bacteroidales bacterium
CCCTTAGCCCTTCTGGGTGGAATGCTTATCGTTATTGCCATTTATGTTGTGGTCAATTTCACATACCTGTATGTGCTTCCCGTAGATAAATTAATAGGTGTGTTTAAATTACAAAATGAAGTAGCAGCAATTGCTGTGGTAAATCAATTTGCCAGTGGTATAGGTGTTGGACTTCTTACTTTATTAATACTTCTTACCGCATTTGGATGCACCAACAGCACCATTCTTATGCCTCCCCGAATATATTATGCCATGGCAAAAGACAAGTTATTCTTTCCTAAAGCGGCTATAATTCATCCAAAATACAATACTCCTAACTATGCATTGTGGATGCAGGCTATATGGGCTTCCATTCTGGTATTGTCAGGGAGCTTTGATCAACTTACAGACATGTTGGTGTTTGCTGCATTTTTCTTTTATGGAGCGAATACCCTTGGTGTTTTTATAATGCGTGTAAGAGAACCCAAACTCGAAAGATCTTACAAAGTATGGGGATATCCCATTATACCCGGCTTTTTCGTGTTGTTCTGTATGGCGCTTGTAATCATTACCTTTTTCACCAATCAGCGGGAAGCATTACTGGGAATCATGCTAATGGCAACCGGCATTCCCTTTTACTTTTATTGGAACAGAAATATCTCGAAAAATGAAAAGTTGTGATTACAGAATTGGAGTAATTTTCGAAGCTTTTATTTCACCAATTTTCTTCAATATTTGCTCGCCATTACCAATTTTATATCCAGCAGAATAATAAAGCACCTTTCCGGTATTATCAATCACTATTACGATTGGATAATTATTATTAAATTGCTGTTTAATAGCCTTTTCAACTACAGATAAATAATTCTTCTGATCAATTGCAAAAGAGCTTTGAGTCGGAAGATTGATATAATTGGCTGGAGTAAAACCGGGAGTAATTCTGTCGGGTTTCAAAAGAAACAAAATAGACCCCGGCCAAAGATCGAAATTCGATTTAAGTTTAAGAATGTCGATCATCGTATGTTTGGTGGGCTCTTTGTCTGGGTCAATCCAAAGAAGCGCCATTCCGGATTTTGAAGACAATTCCTTTATCGTTTTTTTCTGTGATGTTTTGTATATATCAAACTCGTTATCAAGCGGAATAAAACCGTATCCATTGGCATTTACTGATGTTTTATCTCTGAACTCAAGTTGCAATACTTTCTCTTTGTTGGTTGTTATTGAGAAAAACTTGAGCATACTCAATACGGATCCGTCCTGCAACCTTACGCCTGTTATCAAAACGTACCTTCCGATTTCGAGCGATAGTTTGGCCGGAAATGATTTAAATGCATCAGCAAATTCATAATCCAGTGTTTTATAATCCGATCCATCAAAATGACCAATGGTAAAATGGGTGTAATACTCAGGTTTAATTGCTTTTATCTTTGGCAGATAGTTCAATACCAGTAATCCCTTTGGTTGATTTGAAAGGGTTTTTGATTCGAAATACACATCGTTCCATGTTCCATTGCGGTAATATTGGGGAATTCCACGGATTTCTTCAAGCCGTGCCGGGATGTTAAAACTTCGGCATATACCAACAAAAAAGATATCGCGCGATAATTTACCGGCATACCTGAGTTCGTAAACTCCTCGCGGTTTTAAAGGAATTGTTGATGTATTGGAATCTTCATCAATTTTAATATTTTCATTAATCCAGTTAAACAGAATACTAATATCCGTTTGTGCTTTTTGAATGAAATCGAGACTGAATTTTTTCTGAAAAAACTCTTTATATGATGATATTAATTCGTTGGCAATCCTTGGGTTTAAAACATTTTTCTGAAATATATCCGGTGTTAAAGCAAGCGATGAGTTCGAAAAATTTAAGTGATCGGATAATACGTCAGCCGGAGTGTCGTGCGTGTCTTTTTCGGAAATTGCATATAAAAGTTGCAATGCTCGTGAACGTAATTCCGGTTTTGCCTTTTCAAGAAACTTCACAATCTCAGACCAGTTGCCACGGCTTGTCTGAAGAATTTTCCATGTGGAATCCTTATTAATTTTTAACTTTTCAGCAAGATTAAATGCTGTTGAGGAACCGATAAAGGTCGATTCATATTTAAGCCGAACCTCATCTTCGTGTTTCGACCGACGGCTATTTTCTTCCCTTCCTTTATCTGAAGTTTGTACTATTTTTCCGGGTAAAGGAGGCGTTAAATCATACGATTCGATGCGTTCTTCGAAATTGGGTTTTTTCAATATCAGAGTAAGCGTGTCCGTTCTCCTAACAGAGATTTTTTTATAATCAACCAACTCCTTTTTACTTGCCCAGATAAGAAGATCACCATATCCGGTTAAAAGTGAACAAATGCCTGAACTATCGGTGGTTAACCGGGCAATGGAGTAAAATTCAGCATAGTTGTAAAGTTTAAATTCAACCAATGCATCCGAAACGGGTTTACTGTCTGAACTGATAACTTTTACATACACCCGTTTTGCCGGTGCATATGCCGGAATTACATTTATTTCCGTATACCGTTCATTTTTAGCTACTACATCATCAGTTCCGGTATACTGTCCATATACACGCGTATGCAAAAGCATTGCCCGGGTGGCAGGTACAGCAAACCAACCCATGTTTAAGTCGGGTTCGGGCTCACATGCTCCCATAAAATACCATTTTCCATCAACCCAAACCTCCACCCAAGCATGGTTATCATCAGAATGTGCCCAACGCGGTGTGTATATTTGCCGGGAAGGTATTCCAACTGATCGCATTGCAGTAACGGTGAAGGTCGATTCTTCGCCGCAGCGTCCAAATGCATTTTTTACTGTACTGAGCGGAGCGCTTGTTCTGCCGTCGGTACCTCGGTAGGTTACTTTTTCATGACACCAGTGATTTACTTCCAGAGCGGCATCCTTCATGGAAAGGTCTTTTATTCTGTCTTTTAATTCATTAAAAAAAACCTCTCGTGATGTGTCAAGGTTCTCATTATTGACACGATATGGTAAAACAAAGTGTCTGAATATATTCTCGGGGACTTGTTTTCCCCACGAGAAAAACTCACGGGCTTTGAAAGCGGTTCGAACATTTTTAAGAAAAAACCCACCGTTATAATCGGCCAAATCACTCAAAGGCATAAAAGCATAAAGAAATTCCAATGCTTCTTTTTCCTCGATAGTTAGGGGTTGATTAAATACTGCAAACAGAGCTTCCGAACGTCCGTTGGCCAGATCCTTTTGTTTTTTAAATTGTTGGTTTACAGTTGCGCGGTAACTATTATCGGTGATAAAATGATGTTCATTCCTGCAACAATTGATAAACAAAGTTGCTAAGAATATAACTATGAGGAGTTTTTGCATGATCAAAAATAATTACTTTAGTTATGGTTTAATTACTTACCAGAGAAACAATGCGCCTGATTTCCTCCGAATCAGTAACCGAGATGGCATATTCGGGTATGTCATGGTCATCACCCATGCTTACCTGCGGGTTTTTATATTTCATACGGCTTGGAATGTCCTTTTTCCCGGTCATATGATATTCCCTGGCGTTAGTAGCCATAGCGATATCTTTAATATTGCTGCT
>JANXXY010000252.1 GCA_025350365.1 Bacteroidales bacterium
CATTAAGGTCAACGTAAACACCTTCAATTGGGTTACCATTTGAATCGTATACTTGTTTGTTAACAAAGAAAGAATTTACGGGAGATCCAACCCGATGAATTTGGGAATTTCCTGAAGTCATGCCACCACCGGTAGGTATACCTATATAGTTAGGATCATCAGTACGAAGCAATTTAGTGATTTTGTTCTGATTGTATGTAATATTAAAGCCTACAGATAAATCCTGATCCTTTTTCGAAATTGGTCTTAAATTCAGGGAGAATTCAACACCTTTGTTTTCAAGGCTACCAACATTTGTTAACAATACATTGGAGAAATTGCTTCCATTTGGAATAGAAATACGATTCAATAAATCGTCAGTAACACGTTTGTATACTTCAATAGAACCTGTAATGCGGTTGTTTACAAAACCAAAATCTAAACCAATATTTTGTGTAGTAGTTGATTCCCATTTGATATTTTCATCGTAAGCATTTGGGCGCAATGTTTGGAAGAAGTCGTTTCCAAACTGATAGGAATAACCTCTAAGTGAAGCACGATATTGGGCTTGAGCAGGATAATCATTATCCTGGATATTTTGTTGACCAGTTACCCCCCAGCCCAAACGAATTTTCAAGTCAGTTATTGCTTTCACGTCACGCAAGAAAGCTTCGTCTTTTAATTTCCAGGCAAAAGCAGCAGAAGGGAATAGACCCCAACGATTGGCTTTGGCAAAACGGGATGATCCATCATCACGTATGGTAAAAGTGAACATGTAACGATCTAATAATGAATAATTCAAACGGCCAAAGAAAGATACCAAATAGCTCTCGGTTGCAGTAGAGGCACTATCGGATGCAGGAACTTTTGGATGAAAATCATCAACCACACTTACCTGCAATTTGTCTTCATCTCTTCGGATATGATTCCATGAATAACCGGCTGTTACATCAACTTTACTTGAGAGTGCATCTAAATTTTTATTGTAGTTCAGGTAAAAGTCAAGAAGTTTGTTTGCATACTTTCCATTATAATCCCTCACTTGTCCCCATACACCTCTTCTTTGCCATGAAGCGATCGTATCAGTATTATCATGACCTTTTGTTTTAGTATAATCAAGACCTAAATTTAAGTTTGCATGTAATTCAGGTATCATGTGGAATTTATAATCTAATTGAACATTCCCGATGATACGTTTACCATTCGATTTGTTATCACGCAGTTTAGCTTGTGCTACCGGATTGCTGCCAAAAGCTGTTTCTGATCCATTTGGTGTTCCATCAATTGTCCAAGTGTAATAACCGCCATAACGTGTATTGCCGTTCATAACTGGTTTTGTTGGATCCATCGATACTGCACTTCCAATAGCATCAGTATTACCAAAATTGTTGTCAATATTCATTCCCTTTGCATTAACGGACACTTTCAGATGATCATCGAGAAAAGTTGGCTCTATGCCGAATGAAAGCGTAGTCCTTTTCAAATCTGTATTAATCAAAATACCATTTTGGTCAGTATACCCCAAAGAAACCCTATATGGCATTTTCTTATAAGCCCCGGCAATACTTAGGTTGTGGTTTGTACTTACTGCGGTTTGGAAAATTTCCTTTTGCCAATTAGTATTTTCCTGACCTAAACGAGTAAAACCAGTTACATCATATAGATTTTTATGATCCCACGCCATTTTTCTGAATTCATCACCAGAATATACATCAACATATTTAATTGGAGAAGCAATAGAAATATTTGCATCGTACGCTATTTTCATAGCAGTTCCGATTTTCCCCTTTTTAGTTGTTATAAGTATTACACCATTAGAAGCCCTTGAACCATATATAGCGGTCGCAGAAGCATCTTTTAAAACGGTAAAAGTTTCAATGTCGTTAGGATTAACAGAAGCAAGAGGATTGCTCATTCCTGAAATTCCCCTGCTATCAAGTGGCACCCCATCAATGATTATCAAGGGATCGTTACTTGCTGAAAGCGAAGATCCTCCCCTTATGCGAATGGTAGCTCCGCTTCCTGGTGCACCACCATTGCTGGTAATTACCACACCGGCGCTTTTACCCATTAAAAGTCCCTGAGGAGAAGTTATAGCTCCTCTATTGAAGTCCTTGGAACTTACAGTAGCAACCGACCCTGTTGCATCACTCTTCTTTACTGAGCCATATCCAATTACCACAATTTCATCCAGTTTTTCTGACTGTTGTTGCATCGAAACATTCAATACCTCTATATCCCTTACCATAATTTCAAGTGTTTGATAACCGAGGTAAGAGAATGCAAGAATTGAACCTTTGGGAGCAGTGATTTGGTAGGTACCATCTGCAGATGAAACAACACCTTTGGTTGTTCCTTTTATTATTACATTAACACCAGGTAAAACCTCATTAGTTATTACATCACTAATCTTACCTTGAATTTTAAGATCCTGAGCAATTGCTTGCCAGGCAAAAATCATCCAGGTACAAATCACCAAAATGATTTTAGACTTTTTCAATTTGTTTCTCATAATTAGTCCGTTAGTTAAAATAAATTTTTTTTCTCAAAAATTTGTTAATCAATCTCCTTGGTAGCTCTAGTCTCAGTTATTTTTATTGTTATCCTGAAACATTTTTGTTAACACTGTAAATCTAAGTTGCAAAATGATACCAAATGATGACAAATCATCTTTGTAACAGTAGATTATTTAAATAATTGTTGCAATCGTTTCCGCAATCGTTTTCGGTTACGTTTGCGGAAAATTAAATATGTTGCACAACATAAAAAGATTTTTGGCTTTTGATGGGTTATTTGTGTTAAATATCGAACGGTTATTTATTATCAAGGCCTTATTATATCTATAAAATCAGTGATTGTATTTATTTTTTTGTATTTTTATCGCAAAGGATAATTATCACATGAGACTGCATCAGGTAACCATAAAAGATATAGCAAAAATTCTCGGAATCTCCATTTCAACCGTTTCGCGAGCGTTAAAAAGTCATCCCGATATTAGTGCTGATACCAGAAATCAGGTAAAGGATTTAGCCCGAAAAATGCACTACGAGCCAAACGCTCTAGCCATGAATCTTCGTCGGAATAAAACAAATACACTTGGAGTTATCATTCCCGAAATTGTACATCATTTTTTTTCGTCTGTAATTAGTGGCATTGAAGATATAGCTTATGATCGCGGATATAATGTAATGGTTTGCCAGAGCAATGAACTTTATGAACGTGAGGTTATAAACTCCCGGGCTCTGCTTGCAAACCGGGTTGATGGTGTCCTTATATCCGTTTCCAAGACAACCCTTGAATTTGATCATTTCCGAAATTTTTCAAATCAGGGAATCCCAATGGTCTTTTTCGACCGGATTTGCCCCGAAATTATTTGCGACAGAGTGATTACAAATGATGAAGGCGGCGCATTTCTGGCAACCGAACATTTAATAACGATTGGGTGTAAAAAAATTGCTCATTTTGCAGCACCACAAAATTTGTTGATCGGGCAGGGGCGAGTATCTGGTTACCAGAGAGCGCTAAAGCAGTATCAACGGGTATTTGATCAGGCTCTTGTTCTTCAGTGCGATACAAGGGAATTAGCGCTGGAAAATACAGAACGGTTTTTGAAGGCGAATCCTGATGTCGATGGTATTTTCGCGGTGAATGATTCAACAGCAATAGCTACAATGCAGGCAATTCAAAAAATGGGTAAAAACGTACCATCTGATATTTCTGTCATTGGTTTTGGAGATGGCCCTAATGCCTTAATAGCTTGTCCATCATTAAGTACCGTAGAGCAAAAAGGCTATGAGATGGGTACGGAGGCAATCAAATTACTGGTACATAAGATTGAAAACGAATCGCCTGCCGATAGTTATCAGACCAAAGTGCTTACTCCAACATTAATAGCACGGGAGTCTACCAAATGGAAATAAACACTCCGCAAACGTTTGCAATTTGATATTCTGAAAGTTATATGAAAATATTTCAAAAAAATCTAGCTTTTTACAACAATTGTTCATTATATTTGCATTGTTAATCTCTTTAGGTACAAGTCTGTTTATTTGTCGTAAAAAATCGGGACAATTTTTGATCGCCCGGAATGATATGATAGCAGTTTATATGCTTTAGTCTTTCGAATATCTATCCTGAAAAATATTTATTTTTAAATTATGGTGTTTTCGGTTTGTTCCGGATGCAAAATAATAATTTGTTGATTTACAATTGCTAAGGAATATCAATAGTTCGGTAATTTTTTTCAACTTCTGCACTTTTATAAAATGTAATACGTTGAAATACATAGAAATAAAGAAATATTTCAAAATATTTCTAAGTATTTAATTATAAGAATATTGCTGAAAATTTACCGTTTGAAAATTTAAAAATTGGTAATTTGAAAAGAATGGCTAATAACTAGTTACGATTAATTTCAGTTTTTGAAATTACACTCATTATCAGTACTTTAAATAAATATACCGAAGTATTAATTAACTATATCTACATGATGAAGAAATATCCAAGACTATCTTTCTGGCAAATTTTTAATATGAGCTTTGGGTTTATGGGGGTTCAAATCGGTTATTCATTGCAAAATGGGAATACCAGCCGGATTTTATCTGCATTGGGAGCTAACGTAGAGCACCTTAGTTACTTTTGGTTAGCTGCGCCATTAGCCGGGTTAATTGTTCAACCTATCATTGGACTTTCCAGCGATAAAACCTGGACTCGCCTTGGGCGTCGAATACCATTTATTCTTGCAGGAGCTATTGTTTCTGCGTTGGCCATGTTTTTTATGCCCAATTCGGAGTTCTTCGCTTATCTGGTTCCACCATTGTTATTCGGTGCCTTTATGTTATTGTTTATGGATACATCGTTTAATGTGACGATGCAACCTTTTCGAGCATTGGTGGGCGATATGGTTTCCGAAGAACAGCGAAACATCGGTTATTCCATCCAGAGTTTTTTAATTAATGCCGGGGCTGTGATTGGATCTATGTTACCATTTGTACTAACATGGCTGGGGGTTTCCAACATACCCGCTCCCGGAGAAAAAGTTGCATCGACTGTTATCTGGTCGTTTTATTTTGGTGGAGGGGCTTTATTATTAACTGTTTTATGGACTAGTTTTAGAACTCGAGAGTATCCGCCTGCTGAATATGCACAGTACCATCAAATTACGGAAGCTGAAAAATCAAAGAAGTCTTTTTTATCTCTTCTTAAAAATATTCCGGTTACTATGTGGCGATTATCTGTAGTTCAGTTTTTTTCGTGGTTTGCCCTATTTATGATGTGGGTTTTTACAACTTCTGGTGTGGCCCAAAATGTTTGGCATACCCTTCCGGGAGATTCTACCTCGGCAGCATATAACGAAGCGGGAAACTGGGTTGGAGTGATATTTGCCGGTTATAGTTTGTTTGGAGCTCTTTTTTCGGTATTTATGGCACGACTAGCCAATAAATTCGGACGAAAAAAGGTATACATGCTTTCATTAATTGCCGGAGGAATTGGCTTATTTTCTATGATTTTCATCCAAAACCAATATGGGTTAATTATTTCCATGGTTGGTGTTGGTATCGCCTGGGCAGCTATCTTAGCTATGCCATATGCTATTCTTTCAGCTGCTTTGCCGGCCAGTAAAATGGGTGTTTACATGGGGATATTTAATGCTACCATAACCATTCCTCAGATAGCGGCCGGATTACTTGGAGGTATCATTCTTACTCTGGTTGGCGGGAAAGCAATTTTAATGCTTGGCATTGCTGGTCTGGCAATGATTTTAGCCGGTATATCGGTTGTTTTTGTTAAAGAATTCACACATTCCTCAAAGCCATCATAATGGATATAAAAGCTTGCATATTCGATCTGGATGGCGTGATTGTTGACACGGCAAAGTATCATTTTATTGCCTGGCGTGAAATTGCCCGAGACCTTGGTTTTGAGTTTACTGAAGAGCATAACGAAAAATTAAAAGGGGTATCGCGAATGCGCTCTCTCGAAATTTTACTTGAAATTGGCGGCATCATTCTGGATGATCCTGCCAAAGAAATTCTTGCCGACAGAAAAAATAAAAATTATCTGAAATACGTACTTCAAATGACTCCCGCAGAGATTTTACCTGGATCAAAAGAATTTCTGCTTGAATTAAAAAAGTCAGGAATTAAAATTGCCCTTGGCTCAGCAAGTAAGAATGCCATGACTATTCTCGACCGTCTCAAAATAACACATCTGTTTGATGTTATCGTTGATGGAACTAAGGTATTCAAAGCCAAACCCGATCCTGAGATTTTCCTGAAAGGAGCGGAGGAACTAAATGTATCTCCGGCAAACTGCATTGTATTTGAAGATGCTGAAGCTGGTATAGAGGCAGCCATAGCGGCTGGAATGAAATGCGTTGGTATTGGAAATTCCGAAGTCCTGTGGAGAGCAAACTGGATAATACGCGGTTTCCAAAATTTCTCAATCACAAAACTTAATGATCTTGTTAAGTCATGAACAAATATTTGAAAAGTAACGACTGGTCAATTGTAGAGGAAGGCTTTGATCCCAAAAATCATAAAGCTTCCGAAAGTATTTTCAGTATTGGCAATGGCCACATGGGCCAGCGTGCAAACTTCGAGGAACGATATACCGGTAAAATGCTTCAGGGAAGTTATGTGGCCGGTATTTATTATCCAGATAAAACCCGTGTTGGCTGGTGGAAAAATGGTTATCCGGAATATTTTGCCAAAGTGCTCAACTCACCGAATTGGATAGGAATTGATATACAGGTGAATCTCGAACATCTTGATCTTTCAAAATGCAAAACCGGGCAATTCCGTCGCGAACTGAACATGAAAGAAGGATACCTCTTTCGAAGTTTTATCGCAAACTTTTCCAATGGGAATAAAGTTAAAATTGAATCAATTCGTTTTCTAAGTCTTGCCAACCCTGAGTTTGGTATTATTAAATATTCGGTTACAGCACTGAATTTTACAGGCGAAATATTATTAACACCTTATATTGATGGGGATGTTAAAAATGAAGATTCCAATTACAACGAAAAGTTTTGGAATGTTCTCGATACAGAATCCATTGAGGGTGAAGGTTACCTTTTATGTCAGACAAAAAAACTTGACTTTAGGGTAGGTTTTGGAATGAAATACAAGATTGAGCTGAATGGTGAAGTATTCGCTGAAATACCTACTCTCATTAAAGGGCCGAAATATACGGGTAACATCATAAAGGTTGACATGAATGAGGGGGATACCGTAACTCTTTTAAAATATGTAGCTGTGTTAACCTCACTGGATCATCCGGTTGATCAACTTTTGAAGCTAACGCGAAAATCGACAAAAAAGGCATATGACATAGGCTTTGACAAGCTGTTTGAAGATCATAAATCAAAATGGGCTTTTACATGGGAACACAGTGATATTCAAATAAAAGGGGATATTGAAGCTCAACAGGGAATTCGTTTTAATATATTTCATCTAAATCAAACTTATACAGGAGACGATGAACGATTTAATATAGGGCCAAAAGGATTTACCGGCGAAAAATATGGAGGAGGCACTTATTGGGATACCGAAGCTTATTGCATACCTTTCTTTCTATCGACGTCATCGCCAAATGTAACTCGTAATTTATTAAAATACAGGCATAAACAGCTTTTAAAAGCCATCGAAAATGCTCAAAAACTTGGATTTTCCAATGGTGCTGCGCTGTATCCAATGGTTACCATGAACGGCGAAGAATGCCATAACGAATGGGAAATTACTTTTGAGGAAATTCACAGAAATGGAGCTATCGCCTTCGCAATTTATAACTATGTAAGACATACCGGCGATGAAAATTATTTGACCGACTATGGTTTGGAGGTACTTATTGCTATTTCCCGTTTCTGGAGTCAGCGTGTAAATTTCTCGAAAGAGAAAAATAAATATGTTCTTTTGGGTGTAACCGGTCCTAATGAATACGAAAACAATGTAAACAACAACTGGTACACTAATACCATTGCCAAATGGTGTCTGGAATATACTTCTCAGGCCATCGAAAAAGTTAAACAGTTGAATCCAAAAAGATATAATGAGATTATTTCCGGGAATTCATTTAACGAATCGATGGAGACGACCAAATGGAAAGAAATATCGGAAAATATGCACTTTCCTTACGATTCCATCTCGAAGGTTTTTCTTCAACAGGATGGTTTTTTAGATAAGGAACAGATACTGGCTGCAGAACTTGATCCGGCACAACGACCAATTAACCAGCACTGGTCGTGGGATCGGATACTGCGTTCGTGTTTTATCAAGCAGGCTGATGTACTTCAGGGTATTTACCTTTTTGAAGAAAATTATAATTTCGATACTATCCGTCGCCATTTCAATTTTTATGAATCGCGCACCGTTCATGAATCGTCATTATCACCATGCGTTCACACCATTTTGGCTGCCCGTATTGGAAATATGTCAAAAGCTTACGAATTTTATTTGCGGACCTCTCGCCTCGATTTGGATGATTATAATAGTGAAGTGGCAGAAGGGTTGCATATTACAAGTATGGCTGGCACATGGATGTCTATTGTGGAAGGTTTTGGTGGTAAGCGGGTTATCGATGGTAAACTTTGCTTGTTTCCCTTAATTCCGGATAAATGGGAGGAATACTCGTTTAAAATAATATTCCGTGGAGTAAATTTGGCGGTTACTGTCAATAAAAAACATATAAACCTGCTTGCCGAAGGTGGCATAATCAAACTTAATATCTATGGTGAAGATATTGAATTGAACTCAGGACAGTCTAAGCAAATTGTGACTAAAAATACAAGAGAAGCATCAGATAGCTTTTCACAGAAGCAATTTAATAATCTTATATATTAAATTCGATAGTATATGTTTTGAGCCCCTGGCTGCTTGCTCTCAAGTCTAGTTTATTTGCTTTAATTTTCCACTTTAAAATAAATAAGATGAATTTTAAAAGTTTAATATTCTGCATTTTGCTCGCCTTTTTACAGCAAATGGTTACTTTTGCTGCTGACAAAATTACTTTAAGTCGCATTGAACCTGGAAACTGGTGGGTGGGAATGAAAAATCCCGAACTTCAGCTTTTGGTTTATGGTGAAAATATTGGCCTCACTGACCCTAAAATCAATATTCCAGGTGTAACCCTAAATAGTATTATAAAGGTAGAGAATCATAATTATTTGTTTTTAAACCTGATCATTTCCGACGACGCGAAACCGGGGAATTATTCAATAGAATTTAGTAAGGACAATAAAGTTATGGCAAAACGTGACTTCCCTTTACTTCAGCGTGAATGGGAATCGTCAAATCGTAAAAGTTATAGTTCGTCGGATGTTATTTATTTGTTAATGCCCGATCGGTTTTCGAATGGCAATAGTGCTAATGATTCCGTATCAGGAATGTTTGAAAAGCCCAACCGCGCAAACCCCGGTGGTCGCCATGGTGGAGATATTCAGGGAATGATTAATCATCTCGATTATCTTCAAAATCTAGGCTTTACTTCATTATGGAGCACTCCGTTAATGGAAGATAACATGGAGAGCTATTCGTATCATACTTATGCCATAACCGACTACTACCGTATCGATCCCCGTTATGGCACCAATCAGGATTACAGACGTTTGGCAGATGAATTGCACAAACGGTCGATGAAACTGATAATGGATGTAGTAACCAACCATTGCGGATTAAACTATTATTGGATGAAGGATTTACCAACCAAAAACTGGGTTCATCAGTTCAAGGAGTTCACCCGTTCCAACTATCAGATATCCACCACCTACGATCCGTATGCGTCTCAATATGATAAGAATATCAATTATAACGGCTGGTTTGACACATCGATGCCCGATTTAAATCAGGACAATCCGCTTCTGCTTACCTACTTGATTCAAAACACTATTTGGTGGATCGAATATGCGGGACTGGACGGGATTAGGATTGATACTTATCCATATAACAATCCTGATAAAGTAGCTCAATGGTCGAAATCGATCAGGCGCGAATATCCAAACATCAATATTGTTGGCGAATGCTGGGTACACACATCTCAAGAGATTGCCTATTGGCAAACCGGTGCAAAAAACTATGATGGGTACGATTCAGAACTACCTACCGTAATGGATTTTACATTACATGATGCTTATTCAAGTGCATTTAATGAGGAAGATGGCTGGTCCGGAGGAATGCGCAGGTTTTATAACCACTTTACCCAGGATTACATTTTTCCAAATCCTTTCAATTTGCTGGTTTTTACCGAAAATCACGATACGCAGCGTTTTAATGAGATAATTAACAATGATATCCGGAAGTATAGAATTGCCTATACATTGTTATTTACGGTACGTGGCATCCCTCAATTTTACTATGGCTCGGAAGTTATGATGGGTGGCAACAAAAATAAAGGGGATGGCGATATAAGGCGTGATTTTCCCGGAGGATGGCCGGGCGATCTGCATAACGCTTTTATAGCCTCGGGACGCACTCCATTGGAAAATGAGTCATACAATTTTATTAAGAAACTGTTAAATTGGCGGAAAGAGAATCCCGTCATCCATTCCGGCAAAACCATGCAGTATATTTCGCAGGATAATTGTTATGTTTATTTCAGGTACAATAACGAAAAAACTGTGATGGTAGTTATTAATAATCATGATACAGAGCACAGAAAACTCGACACCAAAAGGTTTGCCGAGCGGATGCAGGGATATAACTATGGATACGATATTATTTCGGATAAAAAAATCACCGACCTTTTGGTGATCGACATTGCTCCAAAAACTTCCATGATCATTGAATTAGGCAAATAATACATATGAGTCCGGTTTAAAAACCCGCAAAATTTTATGTTGCGTTGGAGGGCAAATTTAAAAAATATTTGAATAGATATTGAAAGAGGAGGAAATTTGCTTGACGATGGTGAGTTTTTTCGATTTTAAAAAAGAGATGAATATTTTTTTGGTAAATTCTTATAAAAAGTAAGGGCGTCGACGGGAATAAATTGTTAATTATGTTATGTTCAAGCATATATCGATATATTCTCCCAAAATTAATCGCAATTCCCACATTAAAAGCAAATAAACTGGTTTTAAACAACCCCCTCACCTTTGTTTTTCCGTTTCGCGTCCTAATTTTAATTTCTTTCATTAACGCTTCAACATTTGGCCTGATCTTTCGCCGTTCTTTTGGAAAGTAGCATCATCATATTCTCCGGCTGAAATATAGCCGTCTAATATCGGAGTTGTTCCGTGTCCTACTTTTAGTGTATGAGGGTCATTACCCGCAACAATTTTAAAGAAATAAAAACGAAAAAAGTAAATGAAAATAGAGTGCTAAATTTTGTTATTTGTTTGAATATTATCATATTCTTCAAGATTAAAAATTATGTTTTTTGACTGCAAAGTAGAACAGTAGATGAACTCAGCTACTATTTTGCTGTACCTGCAACCGTTTTTAACTAGTATATGCCTTCTTAAAACTACTTTGCACATTCAACGAGAATCAAGTAACAACCAGCCATTTCCCAGCAGCAAATCATTCTTTCTTGATTTAGGTGTAATTTGTAGTTTTTTTATCACGCCATTTACAATTTCGCACTGCACAATTGTTTTTTTTGCAAGGTGCATTTTGAATTTGACATCCCAGTGTTTAGGCCAGGCTGGAAGAAGTAGTATTTTATCATTCAGTTCCTGAACCAGCATTTTTTGCAACGCTATTGACCCGCTTCCCAGATGATCTAAATCAGGATAAGAATCGTTTGCCTGCCTGCC
>JANXXY010000254.1 GCA_025350365.1 Bacteroidales bacterium
GTAGATTTTGATGGAACAATTGTTGTTGAGAAATTTCCGGATATTGGAGAAGAATTGCCGAATTGTTTTCAAACATTGAAACGCCTTAAAAAAAACGGTCACAAACTGATTCTTTGGACTTGCAGGGCTGATAATCTTTCCAATACTAATGGACGGAAAGTATTAACTGAAGCTATAGAATATTGCAAAGCCAAAGGACTGGAATTCGATTGCATAAATGCTAATATCCCCGAACTTGGTGTAAATCCTTTACCTAAAATATATGCAGACTATTATATCGACGATCGCAATCTATTTTCAAAAATTGATTGGTATGAAATTGAAACGTTACTTGGACGTGCTCTTGAATAAAAAAGTCCCTGGAAAATCCCCGGGACTTTTTTATTTAATAATATCAATAATTTAATTGACTGTTAATTATAAAAACCTATCGTTTTTTGCTTCCTACTAATGCAAAAAACGTAATGTAAGCGTAGCAGAAAACCGGAAGAATAAATGCCCAGCGCACTCCCACATTGTCGGTAATAATTCCCATTAAAACAGGAACAACCGCCCCGCCCACAATCAAAGTGTTGATAATACCAGAAGCCATACTCATTTCACTATTATCAAGTCCATCAACACTTAAAGCAAAAATATTTGGAAACATTACAGAATTGAAGAAACCAATTGATATTACTGCCCACAATGCTACCATACCTGAACTACCCATGGTAACAAGTTCCAAAATAGCTGCAATCACAGCGAAAACAGCTAATGTAATGCTGGTACGACTTCTCCCAAGAAGCATGGCTAAAAAGTTAACAGCTGAAATTCCCAGGAATATTAAACCATCGTTAGTACTATATCCTGTTATATACCAGCCTGCTATAAATGCAAATAACAAAACTAAAGCCACATAAGTGTATTTTTTAGTATTGTCTGAAATTTTCGACAACATAATTGAGCCGAAGAATCGTCCAATCATGGCACCACCCCAATAAATAGCAGCATATTTGGCTGCAATAGCAGTAGTTAAACCACCAAGATGAGGGGCAGTTAAATAGGGTACAATCATTGCAGCAGTTCCAACTTCGGCTCCAACATAACAGAAAATTCCAACTGCACCAAGAATTACATGAGGATATTTCCATACACTTTTCTTTTTTTCTCCACCTTGGGTTGAAATTTCAGGCAATCTTAAAAAGAAAATACCAATACCGATAAGGATTACTAATGTACCAATAATTAGGAATGGAACCTGAACTGCTTTTGCTCCCATTGCTGAAGCAGCTGAGGTAAATACAAATACACTTAAAAGTAACGGTGCAATGGTTGTTCCAATTGAATTCAGAGCCTGAACTAAATTTAAACGACCTGAAGAGGTTTCAGGAGCTCCTAAAACAGCAACGTAAGGATTTGCAGCTGTTTGAAGAAATACTACACCTGATGCCATAATGAAAATTGCAACTAAAAAGAATGGATAAGAAGGGATATTGGCTGCCGGAAAAAATAAAAAACTACCGATACCAACCATAAATAGTCCCATAATTACCCCCATTTTGTATCCAATTTTTTTAATAATGGTTCCGCAAACAAAGGATAATAAAAAATAAGTGAAAAAGAATACTCCATTAACTAACTGAGCCATAAACTCACTCAATTGAAATACTTCTTTCACCTTTGCACTTAAAGTGATGTTAAATGTGGTAACAAAACCAAAAATGAAAAAAATTGTTGCCATGAAGGCCATTCCTACCCCTAGTGTGTTTTTCTGCTGTGACATAATGTTACTTTATTGGTTAAATATGTGGTTAAAAAATCAGTTAATTATACAAAATTTAGCTGAATTACTTTGACCATTCTCAAAAGATTTTTTTGACCGATGATAATCAAAATTTTGAAGCAACATAGTTTATTATCTATTAGCATGTTATTTAAACCATGAATAATTTTTTGAATCATCCTACTATTCGTTTCTGAGAAAAATGGTACTTTTATTGAGAAAAATGATGGATTGTATGGCAAAGAAAAATGATGGATTAATATTAGTGATTTTTGGGGCTTCAGGCGATCTTACTCTGAGAAAACTAATTCCCGCTTTATGCGATTTAAGTAATCAAAACCTGCTTCCTAAAAATTACGCAATACTCGGAGTTGGAAGAACAGAAATGAACGATTCCACCTTTCGTGAAAAAATGCATGAAGGCATACAAAAATTCATTCCTAATACGATTTGTGCTGCAAAGCCAGTTAATGATGAATTTATAGAACGTTTACATTATGTATCAATTAATACTTCCGATAGCAATGATTATAGTATTCTTAACCAAAAAATTACAAACTTGGATAACAAGTTTAATGCAGGCGGTCGTTATTTGTTTTATCTGGCCACCCCGCCGGACTTATACGAAACCATTATTAATAATATCGGATTGCAAAATCTTAATAAAAGTCCTCAAACTGATGCCTGGAGAAGAATAATTGTTGAAAAACCTTTTGGGAATGACCTTGCATCGGCAAAAGCCTTAAATAAAAAAATTTTAGAAGTATTTAATGAAGATCAGATTTACCGCATCGATCACTATCTTGGCAAGGAAAGTGTTCAAAATATTATGGTAACCAGGTTTTCAAACGGAATTTTTGAACCTTTATGGAACAGAAATTTTATTGACCACATTGAAATAACCTCTTCTGAAAATATTGGTGTTGAAAGCCGAGGAGGGTACTACGATCATTCGGGCGCATTGAGAGATATGATTCAAAATCATCTGTTACAATTGGTTGCATTGATAGCGATGGAACCACCCGCGGTAGCAGAATCCAAATCGATACATAATGAAACAATTAAAGTCTTTCAGTCGATGAGACCGTTAACCATTAAGGATATTAAGAATAATATTATTCGTGGACAATATACATCATCAAAGATTAAAGGTGTTAAAGTACTTGGTTATCGCGAAGAAAACAATGTAAATACTGCTTCGAAAACAGAGACCTATGTGGCGATGAAGTTTTTTATTGACAATTGGCGGTGGAGCGGTGTTCCTTTTTATATTCGAACTGGTAAACGATTGCCAATCAGGGTAACTGAACTTGTTGTTCACTTCAAACCAAGTCCTCATGTGTTATTTACCAAAGAGACAGGTGTTCCAATGCTATCTAATCAATTAGTTATTCGTATTCAGCCAGATGAAGGTATTCTTTTAAAGTTTGGAATGAAGGTTCCGGGAGCTGGTTTCAAAGTTCAGGAAGTGGGCATGGATTTTCATTACTCACAGCTTTCGAATTCGCCATTGCCTGATGCCTATGGTCGACTGCTTCTGGACTGTATTTTAGGTGATTCTACTCTTTTTTCGAGAGGTGATGCATTAGAAGCTACGTGGCAATTTATTGATCACATTTTAACTGCCTGGCATGAAAATCCCGATATAAAACTTTACGGGTATCCGGCAGGAACCTGGGGACCTGATAATGCCGATGAATTAATTGACAGTCCTGAGCGTACTTGGCGATACCCTTGCAAAAACCTGACGGCAGATGTTAATTTTTGTGAATTATAATGAAGACGACTATGAAGACCTATTTTAAAACACAAGTATTATCAAATTCAGTGGAAACATCCGAACGGTTGGCTATGGATTTGATAAGATACATCCAAAATATGATTCGGTATAGGGATTGTATATATTTAGCCTTATCAGGAGGATCAACGCCGCAGTTATTATTTGAAATACTCTCCCGTGATTTTTCCAAAGCTATTGACTGGAATCGTGTGCATTTTTTCTGGGTTGATGAAAGATGTGTACCCTTCAGTGATCAGGAAAGTAATTATGGTAACGCAACATCATTTCTTTTTAGCAAGATTGCCATTGATAAGGACAATATTCACCCAATTCATGGTGCTGATGATCCTTTGAATGAGGCAGTCCGTTATACTGGGGAAATCCTTTCAATTGTTCCTTGTCATAAAAATTTCCCCGTATTCGATCTGGTACTTTTAGGAATGGGTAACGATGGCCATACAGCTTCTATTTTTCCGGGTCAGCTTAACCTTTTTGAAACAAATTCTATTTGTACGGTAACACATCAGCCCGAAACATGTCAAAGAAGAATCACATTAACCGGGCGCGTCATTAATAATGCCAGTGAAATTGTTTTTCTTGTTACAGGAAAACAGAAGGCGGAAAAAGTAAAGTCAATCATAAATGAAGAGACAGAATCATCTTTATTCCCTGCAAAAAAGATCGTTCCTGTTACCGGAAATTTATCCTGGTATCTTGATAAACAATCAGCTGCCTATATTGATATTAAAATGTCGTAAGTTTGAAGAAAGTACGCAGTCCTAAGTTCCAAGTAATGATTACTATTATCAGGAAATTTCGTCGATAATAAATGGCGTCTGTTGATAAACGTAATAGTTTAACCAATTGGCAAACAACAAACTTGCATGACCCTTCCATAAGGCTCGAGGATTTTTATTTGGATCGTCTCCGATGAAATAATTTTTTGGAACATCAATTGGAAGTCCTTTTGCAATATCACGGTCGTACTCCTGCTTCAACGTAACCAAATCATATTCCGAATGACCGGTAACAAATACTTGTTTTCCATCACGCGAAACTACAATGTAAACCCCTGCTTCAGCTGATTCTGAGGCAATTTCCAGTTCACTGATTTTGAGAATATCTTCTCTTGAAATGTCAGTATGACGAGAGTGTGGTGCCATAAATTCATCATCAAAGCCTCGTACCAATGGAATCTTCGAATTATTTACCCGATGCTGAAATACGCCAAAAATTTTTTTGTCTACTGCATGTTTTTGAATTCCGTAATGATGGTATAAACCTGCCTGTGCTGCCCAGCATATGTAAAAGGTGGATGTTACGTGATATTTTGCCCAGTCCATGATCTCCTGAATTTCTCCCCAATAACTAACATCTTCAAATTCAAGATGTTCAACAGGAGCGCCAGTAATGATAAGTCCGTCGAATTTCTGATTTTTTATTTGATCGAAATTCATATAAAATGTTTCCAGATGAAGTTGCGATGTATTTTTCGAAACATGATTTTTAATGTTAAGCAATGATATCTCAGCCTGTAATGGTGAATTTGATAACATTCTTAGCAGTTGAATTTCAGTGGTAACTTTTACTGGCATCAAATTTAATATGGCTATTCGCAAAGGTCTTATGTCCTGATGAATAGCTCTGGATTCGGTCATTATAAATATATTTTCTTCCTTCAGAACATCGATGGCAGGAAGATTATCAGGTACGTTTAAAGGCATAGATTATTTTTTTACAAAAATAGTGAAAAATGGCGACCATTAAAAAAATGTAAAACCTTTTGTAATCATCATTAACTAATTTGTTTGTTAAAGTAAGATGGAATACTCCTAATGCTGATTATTTCATAATTATGTTTGTTATTAAATTTATAATTCATTGGTTGTTTCTTAACTAAAGGTTTGGTGTATTTATGTACAATTATTATCTTACTCACAAATTAATTTTTTATGATACGGCCTTTTATTTTTATGGTATTTATTTTTTTATTTTCCGGATTTTTACACGCCCAGAAAATGAATAAGGGTGATTCTATTATCCTAAGAACTTATTGGAATAAAATATCTATCAAAGCAATTGGGTCGGAAGGCGATTTTTTATATAACGGGATAGACAATTACCTCAAAATTATTTGCCCGGATAACTATTCAAGTAACCTAAATATTTTTCCAGGTGTAAATAATGGAAAGATTTTCAAAATTGATGACAACTATCTCACTATCCCAAAATATGCAGGGCGTTCATTTGTTACTACTTATTATATTAATGAAAATAATGACACCTTAATAATTGGTAAAAAGCAATTTGTGGTTTTACCAATTCCTTACCCTGTGCTATGTGTTGGCAAAACGATAATAAGGGAAAAAAGCAGAATTAACAGGAGTGTATTTTTCACTTCTGACTCACTAAAGCTTTTTTTTACGGACGATTTCCCCGAAAGTGATAAATGGACTAAAATTGAGCGATTTATGATAGGATATACTTATGGAGGCATTTATATTTCGTTGAATAATGAGGGTCCAATAATATCTTCCAAAACACTTGATTTTATTAGAAAGCTTCCTCCCGGACAGGAGCTGGTTATTAAAGTTAACTCCATCACGCCATCACAGGTAATGACTTATTTACCACTTATACGATTCAAAATTTTATAAAAAAAATAGTAATGCCATATTAAGTCTTGGTTCTAAGAAACTTGAAGCTCTCCGGCAATTACTTTAATATTGGTTTTTAGATTATTACGTAATACTGTCATGTCAATAACCTTACCAATCATATCTTCATTTAAGAGTCGATGCAGATCCTCTACGGAATGTATAACCATTTGATTTAAACCAACAATAATATCTCCGATGAATAGATCGGAATTATAAACCCCATCGAATCGTTCTTTTTCGGCAATATACACTCCACTTTGTGTGTCCAGTTTATTGTAGGAAGTGATACGATCTGTTAAGTGAATTGTTTGGCCGGAAATTCCAATAAAAGCCCGTTTTACCTTCCCTTCAAGAACAATTTTCCCTATTATATAACGAGCCAGATTGGAGGATACTGCAAAACATAACCCTTGTGCCATAGCAATAATGGCAGTGTTAACTCCAATTACTTCGCCATTGGAATTTACCAATGGCCCCCCGGAATTGCCTGGATTTAATGCAGCATCAGTTTGTATTACATTTTCGATCATTCTACCTGTTTCGGAACGCAGTGTTCTGCCGAGTGCACTAACTACGCCTGCCGTAACGGTATAATTAAATCCAAAAGGATTTCCTACTGCAATAGCCATCTGACCAACCTGTAAAGCATCAGAATTACCGAAACGTAAAGCTTTTAAAGCTGTTGCGTCAATTTTTAATACTGCCAGATCGGTATACGGATCAAATCCGATAATCTCTGGCTGAAATGATCGTCCATCCTGCAAAACAACTGTAATATTTTCAGAGTCTCCGGCTACATGGTTATTAGTAATCAATAAACCATCGGTTGAAATAAGGAATCCGGAACCAAAGGATTCCAATGGTTTCTGCGATTTAGAATCTTTGTCCAAAGCGGCTTTTTTCTTTACTTTCACTTGCACCACCGAGTTGCTCACCTTCTTTGCAACCTCCACCACTGTTTTTGAATAAGAATCAAGTATTTCAGAATCATTTAGAAGTATATCGGTATTGGACGTGTCCAAATAATTTGCTATGAATTTCATAAGCTAAAATATTATTTAGATTTATTCTAAACAATTAATGTTCCAAACTTATAAAATGCCATAATGGCAGGAGAATAATGAGGAAATAGGATAACCGACGGATTAAAACATTTTCGATTAAAACCCAAGCGAGTTCCAACTGTTTCTGAAATTTTTAAACATTATAAACTTAAAAAAACTTTAAACAAACAGGCTTTGGTATCTCAGACCGAAGTCCGGTTTCAATCAGTTTACCAGTTGCTGAATCTATACGAAAAGTGATTACATTATCAGAATCCTGATTTGCCACCAAAAGGAATGTTCCTGTTGGGTCAATAACAAAATTTCTGGGTGCTTTACCGAACACTGTTTGATGACCAATAATCTTTAACTCACCGGTATTCTGATTAATAGAATACATAGCAATGTTATTGACTTCAGCACGGTTTGATGCATAGAGGTATTTCCCGGAAGGAGCAATATGAATATCTGCCGATCCTGCAAATACAGACTGACCTTCAGACAAAGTAGATATTGTCTGAAAACGGGTGAAATCTCCGGTAGACTTATTCAGATTAGAAGCTTCAATAGTTCCGTTGAGCTCATTAATAACATAAACCCATTTCTGGTTAGAATGGAAAGTAAGATGACGGGGTCCAGCCCCGGAATTTGCCATAAACTCCTTCACTAATGTAAGTTTCCCCTGTTTATCAAGTGTATATTGTATTATTTTATCTGTACCCAAATCAGTTGAATAAACATAATTACTTAATCCAGGAATAATCATATGTGCATGAGGCCCTTCCTGACGGGGGTTTTGACCCTTTCCAAGATGCTGGTGTGTCGAACTGGCTTCCTTTAAAGAACCATCTTTATTAATGGGAAAAGCCGCAACATTTCCCGATCCATAATTGGCTAACATAGCGAAATTTCCGGTACAATCAATGCTCACATAGCACGGTCCGTTTCCCTGAGCCGAAACAGAATTAATGAATGTAAGCTGTTTTTTAATCGTATCAATTTTAAAAGCACTGATCACACCTGTTGATTTCTGTTTATCGCCTTCTACTTCACTTACAGCATACAACCACTGTTTATTTGGATGAATGGCTAAATACGAAGGGTTTACTGTTTCACAGGTGCTTACATAACTCAATGCCCCAGTTTTTCGGTTCATCTCATACAAATAAATACCTTTGGACTTACTATTTTTTGTATAAGTACCAACAAATAAAAGTAAGGGCTTATCTATTGTAAAACTGCTTTTTAAATCAGGTAGGGTCTTATTATCAGAAACAATTGTAAATGATGTTGAAAACAAACCAATTGATCCAAAAAGTATCGCTTTAGAAATTATTTTATGTAAAACCATATTTAATAAATTTAATCAGGTTACTTATTTCACTATCGAACACTTTGTTAATACTACGTCCATTAGAAAACCGGTACAGATCCCTTTTACTGAAATTACTTGTCCCGCTTTAATGGAATTTTTGTCTAATTCGGTTTTATAAAAGCTACACATCACACCCGTTGATTCCTCTTTTTTCTTTAAATACACCGATATTTCCTGATCCTTTTCAGTAATATTATCAATATTGCCGGTTACTGCTACCACCTTATTTAAATACAAGGTATTTGTGGAATCTTCATTAGAGGAATAAGCTTTAATCAAAGCATCAGCTTCAATCACAACCTCAGTTTTTTTTGATGCCACACTCGTGTCCGCTGGTCTAAACATCCAATGCCATCCCATAAAACCCAGCAAAACTGCCAAAACAATTCCAGCCAAAAAAAATCTTTTTGTATTGTATGTCATTTACTTACAATTTTAATATGGATTATAGGTAATATCTACATTTACTTCCATTTCTTTAGCTATCTTATTTTCAACTAATTGTGGTATTTTAATATCAAAATTCTGGGGAACAAGGACAAATTTTGCCATCGCTGTAATAGTGGTTCCTTTTACCTGAATGGAACCCTTGGTAGTAAAAGGCTTTGTAACTCCATGAAGTGACAAATCGCCGGTTACTTCTGCAGGATAAACGCCATCTTTTTTAAAATCTACTTTTGAATAATTGGTAATTTTTCCCTTGAAGCTGGCCTTTGGAAATTTATCAGATTCCATATAATTTTCATTGAAATGCTCCTGCATCAGAGCCACTTTAAATTCAAAAGCTTTTTCAAGAAGAGTAAAAACTATTTCTCCATTTGATACATCAAGAATACTTGCCACCTGACGGTTATCAGCTTCAATATTTTCCATGGGCGTATGCGAGTAAAATCTGATGTGACCATTTTTGGAAACATACTTTTGTGCACTGGCAAATTGAAAGGATACAATTAAAAAGAATAAAGCAAGAATTTTAGATTTCATGGTTATAAAATTTAAATCATAAGTATCAAGGCGCAAGCAATAAACAATTCATTCAGGTAGGTCGTAATCAACACTTCGTTAAATTTGAAAATTTGAAAATAATTGGATAATAACTAGTTACGATTAATTTCATTTTTTGAATTTGCACTCATTATCAAGACATTAAAAAATATACCGAAGTATTACGTAATATTAAGTGATGAAAAAAGTTTTATTACTTTATGCTCAGTATTATACTTACGGCATATTTACTAAACACTAAACAAATATAAATGTTTATTTCAATGCAAACACTCTGGAGATATTAAAACCAAAATGGATACCACCATTGCCCCATCTGCTGTTCGTGTCCGTAATAAATCCTTTTTCTATCATTGCTTCAGAATTAGATAAAAAAAGCTGAAACACATGGCCCCCGGTTTCAATGTCAAAGCCAATGGACAGAGGATCATATGTTTTCGTACTTCGGAAATCGTTTATCGGAGGAATTACGTAATAATATTCTGCATTGAACGATATCCGTTTCGTAAGTTTGTACCTTATACCTGCACCAACTGCTGCAACATCATTGGGATCCAGCTCGGATGGAACTAAATTCCGATGGACAATGGTTGGGTTAATTTCGAGTGAGAACCGCTCATTAAATTTACGGGCAATGAGAACCTGATATACATAACTAAAACGTGACCAATATGGAACACTTTTCCCTGCCAATCCCATTTCACCGGGGTAAAGCGTATTAAGCGAAGATGATGAAAATAGAGATAATGAAATCGGCATATTTCTGGCGCCTTTTGATTGTCTTAGGACGGAAAATTTTAGAAATCCGTCATACGTTTTTTCAAATGTTCCCCGGCCTAATCCAACCATCATCCAATTTGTAAGACCATATTCCAGACTAAAGTGAATGTAAGCCTGATCTAATCCCCAAAGATTATGTCCTCCGGTATTTAATTGTCCAAACCTGTGTGAAATCCGGAAATCGAGCTGATGAGCCGGCATTCGCTCAATTGAATGCCCGTTCACTATTCGTGTTGATTTAAATGTCGCAGTAGTATAATCTATATTATTATTGGTGGCCTCGTTCAACATTTTGTCAATATCTTGTGCATTAAGAGCTCCGATAAATCCCAATAGAATTGTTAACATCAACAACTTAAAATGCATATTTTTCATAAAGATGTAGTTTGATTTAAAAGTAGATAAAGGTTGCATTGGTAAATTCCATAACTTATATGTAGGGTGTTTTTCATGTGTTGAAGGTGATATTTAGGCTTATGATTTTTTCACTTTGATTTATTTTTGGGGTGACTGGATCGAAATCCATTTTTTTATCGCATTGATACTACAATCATCAAGAGAACCTGATGGAGGCATGGCTTTTGAACCTGTAAATCCACTCGTATGAAGAATACTCCCAAGAAGCTGCCCATTATCCACTTGTGTTTTCACGTTCGAATATGAATCAAGAATTGCATTACCATGAGGATTTAAAGTGTTATGACAGGTAACACAATTGTCGTTCAAAATTTTTGATATGGCTCCATCGTATATTACCGGAGATATTGTGTCGGTGCAAATAGTATTTAGTGTTGGAAAAAGGAATTCTTTGCTATCGTAGTAACAACCGGATAATAAGAATAATCCTATAACTATACTAACTAACAATGGTTTCATTTACAATTTGTTTAATTAAAATAAGTGGAATAGTGTCAAAATAAATTTATGATTTAACTTTTTTGTAAAGTGTTAATCACCGGAACCTGATGAACTCTGAAGCGCAACAGAAATAGCACTAATTTGTGCAGCACTCAATGTGGATAAATAATTCATTACTCCAATACTTTTTATAGCCTCATTAATTTTTGAAGTTGAAGCTTGGCCTGCTGATGAAGTGGCTAATGAACTATGACATCTGGCACAGGAAGCTGCATAAAGAGCTTTCCCGTCCGGGTTGGCATTTGGTGTTCCAACTAAGACATCAGCAATGGCCTGTTTTTGAGCGGTTGTAAGTATTGATAGACTTTTCATATCGGGAACCACACTGATACCAGACTGAATTTGAGTTGCTGTAGCTCCAATTTTCGCGGAGGATGCCAACGGGCCATGACAGTTTGCGCAATAACTTGAATAGAGTATAGCCCCGTCAGTGGAAGTTATGGGTATGCCTGCCAACACTTTGATGATAGCCTGTTGCTGCGCCAACGTAAGTATTGATAATTTTTGCATATTAGAAACTGTATTAATACCTGTCTGCAGTTGAGTTATCGTGGCTCCTATTTTTGACGAGGTAGCCAATAGTCCATGACAGCTAACACAATATGCGGAGTAAAGAACTGCTCCGTCAACTGAAGATGTCGGGGCACCAGCCAATACACCTGCAATAGCCTGTTTCTGAGCCTCACTGAGTAGTGAAAGATTTTTCATTATCGCTACTGTGCTAATGCCATTTTGAATTTGGGCTGCCGAAGCGCCCATTTTTGCCGAGGTAGCAAGTGGTCCGTGACACCCGGCACAATAAGTAGAATAAAGAACTGCCCCGTCAGTGGAAGCTATTGGTTGAATTGGAGATATTGAAGAATTTGGAGAACAAATTATATTGTTGGCTCCCTGCGCAATCCAGACTTCAAGTATGGTAAGTTGTTCTTTCGATAAAGCCTTGTTAGGAGGCATCATATTCGGATTGTTTGGGCTGCTTACAATATTATACAACTTGCTGGCCCATGGCTTACCTGGATTAACAAGATTTAGGGCATTATTATAAACAGAATCAATTACATATCCTCCTTTTGCACCATTATTACTATGACATACTGAACATTGAGCAACCAGTATAGGCGCAACCTGGGTATTAAAACATATGATGCTAAGTTTCTCCAACCCTTGAGGATCATGCTTGCACGATGATAATATGCCTACAAAAAAACAAAAAACAAGTAATAAAACACCAGTTGATATGCGTCGCATGCCATAAATTTAAATTACGTCTAAAATTACAAATATTTTATAAGAAAATTTAAAAAATGGATTTTGTTGGGATAAATTATATATTTTAATAAACCATTAACAATAACGATATTTAGATCTGAATATTTTATATAAATATATTTATTCACTACTTCGACTAACCATAAATAACTGATTGTCATTTCAAACGAAGTGAGAAATCTCAAAGTCAAATTGGTTCTCGGTTACCACTGACAATAGTTCGGTAAAGTTTCAACTTTTGCATTTTTATAAAATGTAATACGTTGAAATACATAGAAATAAAGAAATATTTCAATATATATCTAAGTATTTCATTTTAAGAATATTGCTGAAAATTTACCGAAGTGCTGTACTGATAAAAATATTTATTTTAGAATTTTTTCAACAAGGTCACAAATTTTATAATATCAGCCTCTTGCGTATCCCAAGATGTCATCCAGCGCACTTCATTAGTTTCTTCATTCCAAACATAAAAGAAAAATTGTTCCTGTAAGGTGGCGATAATTTCCTTTGGCACAATAGCAAAAACGCCATTCGCACTAACTTCCTGAGTAATTTTAATTTCTTTAATGGTAGATATTTCTGATGCAAGCAATTGTGCCATCTTGTTGGCATGGGTTGCATTCTGTTTCCATAGATCGTTTTCAAAATATGCCAAAAATTGCCCCGATACAAAACGCATTTTAGAGGCAAGCTGCATCCCTTGTTTTCTATAATATTTGAAATTTATATCTAAACCTTCCTTCAGAAAAACAATGGCTTCACCATACATCAAACCGTTTTTGGTTCCTCCAAACGACAAAACATCTACTCCTGTATCAGTAATCATTTCCTTAAAAGATATTCCAAGGCTTGCGGCTGCATTAGCCAGACGGGCTCCATCAACATGCAGGTACATGTTATATTCATGGGCAAGATCAGCCAACCCCTTAATTTCCCGAGGTATATAAACCGTTCCAAGTTCTGTCGATTGAGTTATCGAGATTACCTTAGGCTGTGCATGATGCTCAAAACCAAATCCGTGTAATTGTTTTTTAATATCGGCAGGTGCCAATTTTCCGTTTGGGGTCGGAATGGTGATCAACTTACAACCAGTAAATTTTTCAGGCGCACCACACTCATCCACATTGATATGTGCTGTTTCAGCGCAAATAATGGCATGATACGAATTGGTAATCGCTTTAAGACTTAATACATTGGCGGCTGTACCTAAAAAAACAAAGTAAGTAGATGCCTGTTTTCCAAAGATTTCCTTGAATTTTTGAACCGCTTCATCGGTGAATCTATCGCCGCCATAAGCGATGGCGTGACCAATATTAACTTCTGATAATTTTTTGAGTACGTCCGGATGCACACCTGCGTTATTGTCACTGGCGAAGCCTCGTTTGTTTTGTTCCATACGTTTTAAAATATTGCTCGGTACGAAGTAAACTAAAATTCCGAAGTAAAAAAGAATTTAATGTTTGGAAATTTTTCCTGAGCCATCTGAAGACTATAGGAGGAATCGGCCAGAAATACATCGCGACCATGTTTATCCTCAGCTATGTATTGATATTTACGCCTTTTAAAATCATCCAGTTCTTTTTTATCGGTACTTTGTATCCAGCATGCTTTGTATAACTGAATGGGTTCGTAACGGCACGATGCATTATACTCATGTTCAAGCCTATACTGAATAACTTCAAATTGCAGGGCGCCTACAGTACCAATAATCTTTCGTCCACTCGACTTATTAATAAACAATTGAGCGACACCTTCGTCCATCAGTTGATCAAGACCTTTTGCTAATTGTTTGTATTTCATTGGATCGGCATTTTCAACATACCTGAATAATTCTGGTGAAAAGCTTGGTATTCCTTTAAAATGAATTTTCTCTCCTCCGGTAAGTGTATCACCAATTTTAAAATTGCCGGTATCATGTAAACCAACGATATCGCCGGGATATGCTTCGTCAATCACCGATTTTTTATCGGCCATAAAGGAGGTTGGATTCGAAAACTTTAGCTGTTTACCGTGGCGAACATGCAAATAGTTGGTATTGCGTTCGAATTTACCCGAAACAATACGCACAAATGCAATTCTGTCGCGATGATTAGGATCCATGTTGGCATGAATTTTAAAGACAAATCCCGAGAATTTTTGTTCGTCGGGCGAAATAACCCGTTCGATGGTCGTAAAGCTTTTAGGACTTGGCGCTATTTCAATAAAACAATTGAGCAATTCCCTGATGCCAAAGTTGTTCAATGCACTTCCAAAAAATACCGGAGCTACCCTTGCCTGAAGATAATCATCCACTTGAAAGTCAGGATATATACCTTCAATCATTTCCAAATCTTCCCGAAGCTTTTCAGCATAGCGATCAATATATTTTTCGAGTTCTTTGCTATTTATATCGTGTAATTCAATCGATTCCCCAATGGTTTGTTTTTCTACCTCAGTAAAAAGCTGAAGGTTTTTTTCAAATAAATTATATACTCCCTGAAAAGTTTGACCATTGCTAATCGGCCAGCTTAAGGGGCGAACTTTTATTTTCAGTTCCACTTCTATTTCGTCGAGCAAGTCGAAGGGATCCCTCCCATTGCGGTCGAGTTTATTGATGAAGACCATTACCGGTGTGTTCCGCATACGACAGACGTCCATTAATTTACGGGTTTGAGATTCAACCCCTTTGGCACTGTCTACAACAATAATAACACTATCCACAGCGGTAAGGGTGCGGAAAGTATCTTCGGCAAAATCCTGGTGACCCGGAGTGTCAAGAATGTTGATTTTAATATCTTTATAATCAAATCCCATGACCGATGTTGCGACTGAAATACCACGCTGCTTCTCAATCTCCATGAAGTCTGAAGTAGCCGTTTTTTTTATCTTATTCGATTTTACAGCGCCGGCCACATGAATAGCTCCACCGAACAATAATAGTTTTTCGGTTAAAGTGGTTTTTCCGGCATCGGGGTGACTGATAATTGCAAATGTTCTGCGTCTTTTTACTTCCTGATTATAATCCATTGTACTCAAAATTTCGGATTGCAAAAGTAATAATTAAATGGATATGAGAGGGTAGAAATTGATTTTAGATTTTGATTTTAGCAGTTAGCAGTTAGCGAGATGGTAAACTTCAATAAAAACACGAATCCTTATTCGTTGGGTTATTTTTTTTTGCAATAACTTCGTAAGAAATTAAAACGAATCATGGACAAAAATAAAAAAGCCGGACGATACAGTCGTATTTACTTCCAATTGGAGGAATTGGTCAAAAAAAGTGATAATCCCATTTCGCACATGGCTACAGTGTTAGCGGTGCTTCATCATAAAATGGATTACTATTTCTGGACTGGCTTTTACTTGTTGCAGGACGGAAAACTACTCGTAGGACCTTATCAGGGCCCGGTTGCCTGTCAGGAACTTACCCTAAATAAAGGAGTATGCTGGGCTGGCATTAACCAAAACAAAACCATTGTAGTTAACGATGTTCATCTATTCCCCGGACATATTGCCTGTGATTCGCGATCTAATTCTGAAATTGTGGTTCCGTTGCACAATAAAAGAGGAGAAATTATTGGCATTTTGGATGTGGACAGCAAGGATCTGAATTCCTTCGATGACGTGGATGCGGAATGGCTTCAAAAGATCATTGCATTGATAGCAAAAAAATAGGAATGGGGGAAAGCAATGACAACTTTCCCCCATTCCAAAATCCTCGCTATTTTCTACTTTAGAAAAACAGCCCTAATCCCAATATAAACTGGTTATTTCTCGAATCGAACTTATAATCGGTTCCACCAACTTTCATTCCAGTGCCCAACCTGCTGAGATTTCCTTCGTATTTCAAGTCCAATGCAATCTTTTTGCCTAAATCAAAACCTACATTAAGCTGATAGCCAAAGGTAGCTTTGTTAAACTTTGTTTCAATGCTTTGACCCGAAAAATCAATTGATTCCGAAGGTTTGTTAAGAATAACGCTGGCAACGGGGCCAACTCCCAATCTGAGCGGACCAAGTTTGGTTCCTACAATTACCGGAATGTCTAACTTGGTAAAAGTCTGTTTAATGGTTTTTACATTTTTTGATGCATCGGTCAACCGAACTTCTCCACCCGTGGAACTAAGTAAAAATTCGGGCTGGATAAATATTCCTACCAAAGATAGTCGTGCTATCAAACCTCCCTGAAAACCATATTTGGCATTCTTTAGGGTTTCAACTGTAGTCTTATCTACAGTGGTAAAATTATCGGCCTGCAATGTCGATGATGTTATTGCAGCCCTTAAACCCAATTTAAACTGAGGGAAAGCACAAATGCTTATTGAAGCAAATAAAATAATAAATAAAATTTTCGTTTTCATAATTTTTCAGGTTTTAACTTTAAATATAAACGCAAAAGTAATGAATTGTAGTATTTTTAAGGGTACCTAATTTCAGATGACATAAATCACCATTTACTTCCATCAAACATTGCCTGTTATTTGGAAACTTAAATAGCTTTGCAGATAAACATTTCCAATATAAGGATTGTTTATGAAAAACTGCAATAACCGATTTTAAACTCTTATTATGATTTTTTTAATCATCATAGTTATCATGATGTTTCTGGATGCATATACATTTAAAGGAATAAAAATTCTTTTGAAAAGAACGTCAAGCCCAGGAATAAAACGTGCCATTTATATCACATTTTGGTCTGTAACAGCTTTTATGCTTTTATTAGTGATGGGAGGATATTTTTTGCGTTCTTCCACCAGAAATGCTGCAGTATTTACCTGGTATTATTACCTGTTTGGTGTGTTTTTGGTGTTATATATTCCTAAAATATTATTTGTTATATTTCATTTAACCGAAGATATTATCGCAGGGATAACCTGGATTATTAAAAAACTTTACATATCCAAGCCAGTTGTTGAAGGAGCTGTTCCTATTACACGCACAATATTCCTGTCGCGAATAGGAATTATATTAGCCGCTCTGCCCTTTTTTGGATTTATTTGGGGAATGGTGAAAGGTCGTTTTAATTTTCGTATTGAAACCCAAAAACTAACATTTCCAAACCTTCCAAAATCGTTTGATGGCTTAAAAATTGTTCAGATTTCTGATATTCACATTGGTGGTTTTAAAGGTTTTCAGACGAGGGTGGAAGAAGCAATTGATATGGTTAATGCACAACAACCTGATATTATATTTTTTACTGGAGATCTGGTAAACAATTTTTCCGAAGAACTTGACGGATGGATACCGATACTTTCCCGAATGCAAGCCAAAATTGGGAAATACTCCATTCTGGGAAATCATGATTATGGAAATTATTATCACTGGAACTCAGAAACCGAGAAAGCAGAAAATTTCAGAAAAATTATTGAGGCACACTCAAAAATCGGATTCCAGTTATTGAACAACCAATCGGTTATTTTATCGAAAAATGATGAGCAATTGGCCATTATCGGAGTTGAAAACTGGGGTCATCCTCCTTTTCCGCAATATGCCGACTTTAAAAAAGCATCGGTAAACACTGAAAACATTCCGTTTAAAATACTGCTTTCCCACGATCCTGATCATTGGGATGCCAAAATACAAGGTAAAACAGACGTTGACCTTACCCTTGCCGGACATACCCATGGAATGCAGTTTGGATTCCGTTTTGCAGGAAAGGAAATTTGGAGTCCGGCACAGTATAAATATAAACGGTGGGCGGGGCTTTATCAGGAAGGAAAGCAATCGCTTTATGTAAACAGAGGTTTCGGATATATTGGCTACCCGGGTCGCGTTGGAATGCCTCCGGAAATAACCGTTTTGGAGTTGAGCAATAAGACTTAATTTTTTTAACCACGTAACTAGATCACCTGAATTATACTGAACACGAAGACAAGAAGACACAAAGTTTTTATAGTCGTATTTTTTAGTACTAGAGAGTTCTGTTTCATCTATTTTTTGATACGTTTAAATTGATTTTTATGTTTAAGTTCCTCGTGTTTCAATTTTTTCTTTCATTTTTAAATGCGCTTGCCCTATATAAAGAACGATGATTCCATGAAAATCATGTATTTTTGCATTTCTGAAAAAAACCATGATTGCATCTCACAACGATACCATTTGTGCCATTGCCTCAGCCCCAGGTGCCGGGGCTATTGCTGTTGTCCGTTTATCGGGTGATAAATCCTTACCCATCACCGATTCGTTGTTTCAATCTCCGGGTGGAAAGAAGAGACTAGCCGATCAACCAGCCAACACCGTTCATTTTGGAAGCCTTCAATTTAACGGCATATTGATGGATGAAGTTCTGGTGAGCATTTTCAAAGGGCCGCATTCATATACAGGGGAAGATGTTGTAGAAATATCGTGCCATGGATCGCAGTTTATCCAGCAACAAATACTTCAAAGCCTCACACAGTCGGGGGCACGATTGGCGAACCCCGGCGAGTTTACCATGCGGGCGTTTTTGAATGGCAAAATGGATCTCTCTCAAGCCGAAGCAGTGGCCGATCTCATCTCGTCCGAATCAAATGCTGCCCATAAGATGGCTATCAATCAAATGCGGGGCGGGTTTTCGAATGAAATTAGCGGGCTACGTGAGAAACTCCTGAATTTCTGTTCACTGATAGAATTGGAGCTGGACTTTTCGGAGGAAGATGTGGAATTTGCCGATCGCGATGCCCTCAAAAGTCTTATCGTTAAGGTGCATACCACCATTCAAAGCCTTGTAAAATCGTTTTCGCTGGGCAATGTCATTAAAAACGGTGTGCCTGTTACCATTGTTGGCAAGCCAAATGTAGGAAAATCGACCCTGTTAAATTATTTTTTGAACGAAGAGCGAGCCATTGTTTCTGAAATAGCCGGGACTACCCGCGATTCTATTGAAGATCAGATAACGATTGATGGGATCTCATTCCGGTTTATTGATACAGCCGGGATACGGAAAACCACCGATACTATCGAATCGATTGGCATTGAGCGCACATTCACCAAAATCAGTCAGGCGACCATCATCATATTACTGGCCGATGGATCACAAAGTGTGGAAGATATTCATGATCAGATTGCTGAAATCAATCCTTCTACACATCAGCATCTTTTGGTTGTTATCAATAAAATAGATCTGTTTGATGAAAATGAAACCATAGCGCGGTTTGGAGGCAACAACAGTTTTAACCCTTATCCAACCCTGTTTCTATCGGCCAGGAAACATCTTCATACCGAATTACTCACACAAACATTGCTTTCCACGATACGTAAACAGGGGGATATAACGTCCAGTGTTATCGTGTCAAACGCCCGCCATCACGAGGCACTTGTAAAAGCCCTAGAAGCCACCGAACGTGTGATCTCAGGACTTGAGAACGGCATCACCTCCGATTTCATTGCCATGGATATCCGCATGATCCTGCATTATCTGGGCGAGATAACCGGCGTAATAACAACCGATGATGTGCTGGGGAACATATTTAGTAAGTTCTGTATCGGAAAGTAATCACCACAAAACAACCACACACAAAACAATTAAGAACCCCATACAAAGCCCTATAATATAGGGCTTTTTTAATGCTTACAAGTATAGGTTTATTTTGTGTTAATAGTTGTTTGTTTATGGAATATTTGTACCTTTGTTGTACCTCGAATTGGGTTGATAGGCAAATTTGTACCTCAACCCATTTTTTAAGGGGTTAATTGGCACACTTATACACACAAAGGCACAATAAGCTACAAATATGAGTTCAAATATTCAGGTACAAAGAATTTGCCAGCATTGCGGTAATGAGTTCACAGCACGAACCACCACCACACTGTACTGTTCACATAGTTGCAATAGTGCAGCATACAAAGCCAAACAAAGGGTTGGTAAGGTTGAGCAAAGCAATAAGGAAACCCAGCGTATTAAAACCCAACCTATTGAGGAACTGAATGCCAAAGCCTTTTTAAGTATTGCAGACACTTGTAAATTGATAGGAATAAGCAGACGTACAGTTTACCGAATGATTGAACGGGGTGAACTGATTACAGGCAAAGCAGGTAAGCGAACTATAATAAGACGTACAGACCTTGAACAGCTTTTATTTGAGCAACCCCGAACCGTTGCACCCAAACCCGAAAAGCAACCCGAACAAAAGCAGTTTGATATTTCCGAATGTTACAACCTTACCGAAGTGCAGGACAAGTACGGTATTTCAGAAACAGCCTTACAAAACTTTATCAAACGAAACAGCATACCCAAAATAAAAAAGGGCTGGTTTGCATACGTTCCGAAAACTGAAATTGATAAACTATTGAGTTAAACTCCAAAGCAAAAATAAAATGCAACCGCAAAAAATTCAAACAAAAATCTATGAAGTAAGGGAGCAAAAGGTAATGTTAGACTTTGACCTTGCCGAGTTGTACGAGGTTGAAAACAGGGCATTAAAACAAGCCGTCAAACGGAATATTGAGCGTTTCCCAAACGACTTTATGTTTCAACTTGCTAAAAGTGAATGGCAGGAGCTTATCACAAATTGTGATAAGCTACCCGAAGGGGTAAAATTTAGTCCGGCTACACCCTTTGCGTTTACCGAACAAGGGGTTTCAATGCTCTCAAGTATTTTGAGAAGCAAAAAAGCCATACAGGTAAATATTGCAATAATGAGAGCCTTTGTATTTATAAGGCAGTACGCTTTAAGCCATAAAGATTTGACCGATAAACTGAAAGAACTTGAAACCAAATACTACAAACAGTTTAAGGATGTGTACGAAGCAATAAACCATT
>JANXXY010000272.1 GCA_025350365.1 Bacteroidales bacterium
GGGGGCTCAGTTCGCCGAAGCATTGCCTACAGAGAAATCGAAACTAGGAATAAAAAATGGGGTAAAGGTGGCTGAAATTGGTTCCGGGAAACTCCGTTCAGAAGGTGTACAGAAGGGATTTATTATCACAAGT
Organism: Bacteroidales bacterium; assembly: GCA_025350365.1. GTDB lineage: Bacteria > Bacteroidota > Bacteroidia > Bacteroidales > JAAUTT01 > JAAUTT01. The sequence goes on from JANXXY010000272.1 coordinate 134, forward strand.
ATTAATAACAAGACCGTTGCATCGGTAGACGATGTCAAAAGTATATTGATCGGTTTAAAAGGAGGAGTGTATATTGAAGGAGTTTATCCAAATGGGGTGGTTGCTTATTATGCATTCGGTATCTAAAAGATACGCAAGGCACTAAAATAAAAATGTGACTTAAAAACACAAGTTGCTTTTTTATTCAAACATTTATCGTTGATTAATGTTGAATAATATATTAAAATAGCATAAATTCGCACAAAATTTCGAGGAAGGAAAATGAGACAGCTAAAAATCACAAAATCAATCACTAATAGGGAAAGTGCTTCCCTTGACAAATATCTGCAAGAAATTGGCAAGGAAGAGCTTATTACAGTTGAAGAAGAAGTAGAACTCGCGCAACGCATAAAAAAAGGTGATAGAGCTGCATTAGAAAAATTAACGAGAGCTAATTTACGTTTTGTTGTTTCTGTAGCAAAACAATATCAAAATCAAGGCCTTAGTCTACCAGATTTAATAAACGAGGGGAATCTCGGACTTATTAAAGCCGCCGAAAAGTTTGATGAAACCCGTGGTTTTAAATTTATTTCGTATGCGGTATGGTGGATTCGTCAATCGATTCTTCAGGCTCTTGCTGAGCAATCGCGTATTGTGCGTCTGCCCTTGAATCAGGTAGGTTCGCTTAATAAAATAAATAAGGCCTTTTCAAAATTTGAACAGGAAAACGAACGAACACCATCTCCGGAAGAACTTGCGGATTTATTAGAACTTCCAAAAGAGAAAGTCGCTGACACATTGCGTGTTTCAGGACGTCATGTTTCTGTTGATGCACCTTTTGTTGAAGGTGAAGACAATAGTTTGCTTGACGTATTAATTAACAATGATTCGCCTAATGCCGACCGTAAGTTGATTAATGAATCGCTCAGTCGTGAGATTGATCGGGCGCTTTCCACACTTACTGAGCGCGAACGCGACATTATAAAACTATTCTTTGGTATTGGAGTTCAGGAAATGACGCTGGAAGAAATTGGTGAAAAGTTTGCCCTTACACGTGAACGTGTTCGTCAAATAAAAGAAAAAGCCATTCGCCGCTTACGTCATACTTCGCGTAGCAAATTATTAAAATCATATCTTGGATAAAATAGAAAAAAGAGCCAAAAGCCAGGATTTATTATCGGATTGGCATTGGCTTTGAACTAAAAAATAGGTTAATATAAAAAAGCCCGGTAATTATCATCGGGCTTTTTTTATGGAATAACTGGAGGTTTTACAGTTTCGGATTCTCCGATTCTGGAAATATCCAATAAACTTATTACCTGACCTTTTTGAGGAGAGTCGCCATCAATAGGAGAAATAAATGCAATGACATCCAATTGAGTTCCGTTTTTTCTCCTGATTTTTATTTTGGTTAAATATTCGCTCCCGCCTGACAGATTATCGGAATTAGTTTCCGAAAACACTATCCATTCATCTTTTGTCGATAGAAGTATAGCAGGTTGTCTTCCTATTAACTCCTTGGGCGTGTACCCCGTAATCTTAAACATATGATCATTCACATACGTAAAAATATCTCGACGGATAAAACCGATTCCCAAACATGCAGAAGTCAACAGGCTGTTTAAGATATTTTCTGTTTTGTCGAGTTTGATGGTTAGTTTATCAATTTCCTTTAGTAAATCTGCACTATTACTGGAATTCACTGTTAGTTGCTCCTGATGCTCAGAGATTGAAGTGTGCAGAGATTTAATAATTCTTTCTTGCTCCGTGACTTTGTCTCTAAGTGCATTCAGAATAATCCCATTGTCTGTTTGGTGCTGGAGCTTTGCCTTTACTGCCAGGTTTTTTTTAGCATGATACGCTATAAACTCAGCCAGAAGACTGCAGTTTTCTACTATCCGGTTAACAGTATCCCTTGGAAAAACAGGTATTTCTTCAATTGCCAGTTGATATTTTTCACGATCATATCCGAAACTAACAGCTTGAGCGTCAAAATGCAAATAATCAGGCATTTCTCCTTCGTATAAAAATTGCGAAATACCAATCGTTGCAATATGTTTTTTATGAATTTCAACTGGAATAGCGATGGAATTCAATCCGTTTTTACAATGATAATAAAATGCCCTGTAATCCTTTAAGCGTGCAGAAGCATATTTTATTGAGTCACAACAATTATTAAAGGAATCTTTATTAGCTAAATGAAACTTTGTGCATATGTTTTTCCAGCCAACGGAAAAGACCAATTTGAAATTATCGTCATATAGGCCAATAGGAATTTTATTGTACTGATAAAATTTAAGTATCAGGTTTTCTACTTCCGACAAATCCATCAAACCTTCGAAATCAATCTGTGGTTCGGTGTTTGTATGATTTAAGTTCACGTCAATAAGGTTTCTCAATTCCTCATTTCGCTGTTCTAATGTTTTGTTCTGACTTATTAGGTCTTCCAACTTTTTTAGCGTATCTGTCATGGCTAAAAATTTCTAATTAAGGTAGTAAAAATCTTAATATGGCGATCAAACTATTTAAAATATTTTTATCGTGTTACCAGATTATTTACTTTTAACAATAGAATAAGCATTTAGTTTTGTAAATTAATTTGATCAATAAGGTTTTAGAATGATAATTTTACAAAGGTTAATAATAAAAACAAAAAAGCTCCGTTTCCGGAGCTTTTTAACTATTTTGAATAATCGAGTTGCGACATTCGTAAGTAACTCTTATATCTCCAAAGAGCATTACTCTGGGCAGCGCTGAATAATTCATCAGCTTCAGCAGGAAATGCTTTTTTTAGTGAAGAGTAACGTACTTCAGAAAGAATGAAATCCTGAAATTTGCTCCAATCAGGTTCTTTTGAATCAAGTTGGAAAGGATTTTGACCTTCAGCTTCAAGAAGCGGATTATGCCGGTATAAATGCCAGTAACCTGAAGCAACCGCCAGTTTTCCCTCTTCCTGAGTTTTGCCCATACCTAGTTTCAAACCATGATTGATACATGGTGCATAGGCAATAATCAACGACGGTCCGGGATATGCTTCTGCTTCTTTCACAGCTTTAAAGTATTGGCTTTGATTTGCACCCATTGAAACCTGAGCGACATAAACGTAACCATAACTCATGGCAATCATACCAAGGTCTTTCTTACGCACCCGTTTACCCGAAGCCGCAAATTTAGCAATGGCTCCAAGAGGAGTGGATTTTGAGGCTTGGCCTCCGGTATTTGAGTAAACTTCGGTATCCATTACCAGAACGTTCACATTTTCACCGGATGCAAGAACGTGGTCAAGACCACCAAATCCGATATCGTATGCCCAACCATCTCCACCAAAGATCCACATCGATTTTTTGATGAAGTATTGTTTCAGTTCAAGAAGTGTTTTGGCAACTGCATTTTTCTCGTTACCTAAAACATCAATTAATTTTGCTGAAGCAATTTTTGATTTTTCAGCATCATCTTTACCCTCCAACCATTCAATAAATGAAGATTTGGTTTCGGAAGATACAGTTTCAAGATTTTCCTTTATTAACCGGGTAACACGATCACGTAGTTTAGTAACACCGGTATAAATACCTAAACCATATTCGGCATTATCTTCAAACAAGGAGTTAGCCCAGGCAGGACCTCTGCCTTCTTTATTTACAGTATATGGGGTTGAAGGTGCAGAGCCTCCATATATTGACGAGCAACCTGTTGCATTGGCAACAATCATCCGGTCGCCATATAATTGAGTGATAAGCTTGATATAAGGAGTTTCTCCGCAACCGGCACAAGCACCCGAAAATTCGAATAATGGCTGTGCGAACTGACTGTTTTTCACAGTTTGGTCTTTTGGCAATAAGGTGTCTTTATAGGTAACACGATTTGCCATATAGTCAAAACGACCTATTTCAGCCTGCTGAGTTTCGAGCGGCTTCATAACAAGCGCTTTTACTTTGGCAGGACAAACATCGGCACAGTTACTGCAACCGGTGCAATCAAGAGCGCTTACCTGAATGCGGAAGTTAAGACCTTCGAGTTGTTTGCCAATAGGTTTTTTAACCACTGTACCTTCGGGAGCTGCTGCTAATTCTTTTTCAGTAAGCAGGAATGGGCGAATGGCTGCATGAGGGCAAACATAGGCACATTGGTTACATTGAATGCAATTTTCGGAAATCCATTCCGGAACATTTACTGCAATCCCACGTTTTTCGTATGCCGCAGTGCCAGCAGGGAATGTACCGTCTTCACGACCCATAAAAGCGCTTACAGGCAGATCATCACCTTTCAGGTTATTGATGGGGATTACCATATTGCGAATGAATTCGGGAATACTCAAGTCTTCAACTTCGCCTTTCAAAACAAGGTTTTTCCATTGTTCAGGAACTGTAACTTTTACAACGTCACCTCCACGGCTTACCGCTGAATAGTTCATCTTAACCACTTCCTCCCCTTTTTTACCAAAATCTTTGAGGATTGCTTTCTTCATGTATTCAACGGCTTTCTCGTAAGGAATTACGTTGGCAATTTTGAAAAATGCCGACTGCATAATGGTGTTAGTGCGGTTTCCCAATCCAATTTCTTCGGCAATTGCGGTACCATTAATGATATAGAAGTTTATATCGTTTTCTGCCAGATATTTTTTTACACCATCAGGCAGATGTTTCTCCGTATCCTGGACACTCCAGGTGCTATTGAGAAGGAAAGTTCCGCCCTTCAATAAACCTTTAAGCATATCATATTTCTGTAAGTAAGCAGGAACATGACAAGCTACAAAATCGGGTGTATTAACCAGATATGGTGAGCGAATAGGCATATCGCCAAATCGTAAGTGAGATACGGTAATACCTCCGGATTTCTTTGAATCGTATGCAAAATATGCCTGACAATATTTATTAGTAGTATCGCCAATAATTTTAATCGAGTTCTTATTAGCGCCTACTGTGCCGTCCGAACCAAGTCCATAAAATTTAGCCTGAAATGTCCCTTTGCAGGTCATATTCACTTCAGGTTTTAACGGTAGTGAATTGAAGGTAACATCGTCAACAATACCAAGGGTAAAACGATTTTTAGG
>JANXXY010000289.1 GCA_025350365.1 Bacteroidales bacterium
ACTAAAAACTAACATAAACGTTTGTCATTCTGAGCGAAGCGAAGAATCTTATTATTTTAGTCGGTCAGTAAAAATTTATCAATAAAAAAGTTAATCCATTTTGGATCTAAATCATATGTTGTTTGTAAAAACTGCAAACCCCGGTAAGGCCGCAAATGTTACATTTAGGTTTCCGGGCGATGCAAACATAACGTCCATGAAGTATTAACCAATGATGTGCTATGGACAATAAGTCTTCAGGAATATAGGCGACCAATTGTTTTTCAGTAACCGCAGGTGATTTTGCGTTTTCGGATAGTCCAATTCGAGCTGCAACCCTGTGTACATGAGTATCTACTGCAAGCGTAGGTTTGTTATAAACAACTGATGCGATTACATTGGCTGTTTTTCGTCCAACTCCCGGAAGTTTTTGAAGCTCATCCACATCGTCGGGTACTATGTTGTCAAATTTCGAAATCAGAGTTTGTGCCATCCCAATAAGACTCTTGGTTTTATTATTTGGGTAAGTGCATGAACGAATAATCTCAAATACATCTTCGGGTGAAGCTTTTGAGAGAAATTCGGCTGTCGGAAAACGATCGAAAAAACCGGGAGTAATCATGTTAACCCGCTTATCGGTACATTGTGCCGACAAAATAACGGCAACTAATAATTCATAAGCGCTGCGATAATGCAATTCTGTTTCGGCTACAGGCATGGTTGTCTGGAAATATGCTATCACCTTATCAAAAAACTCCTTTTTTTCCATAGTAAATTATCGGGTTAAAGATACTATTTAATGTTTCAACGATGAAATACAATGAAATGCAACGAAATAAATTTCTTATTACTTAATAATCAGTCTTACGACCTGATGCTTACTACTTTTATTCAATTGTATGGTTTTAAAATTATCTTTGCATTTCTTTAAAAATGATCTATGAATACTTACCTGTTGGTTGAAAACGCTTCGAAGGCATATGGCGATATACAGTTATTTGAAAATCTTACGTTTGTAGTTAACGAAGGTCAGAAAATAGCCTTGATTGCCAAAAATGGAACTGGCAAAACCACGCTACTGAACATATTCACCGGTAAGGATAGTTTTGATGCCGGTAGTTTCTATATCAATAAAGATATTAAGGTGGGATATTTGGAACAGGATCCTCAGTTTAATCCACAATTAACAGTATTTCAGGCAGCATATAGTTCTCCCGGTGAACTAATGAATGCTGTTCGTGAATACGAGACTGCACTTCATTCGCCGGATAAAAGTCTTTTAGAAGGAGCTATTTCAAAGATGGACTTTTACCAGGCGTGGGATTTTGATGTGAAAATAAAGCAAATGCTTTCAGTTTTAAAACTTAACGATCTGGATCAATCGGTAGCAAAATTATCGGGAGGTCAGGTAAAAAGGTTAGCTCTTGCAGTTACATTAATTAATGAGCCTGATTTTTTGATTCTTGATGAACCAACCAATCATCTTGACCTGGATATGATTGAATGGTTGGAGGAATACATGGCAAAAACGCAAATTACCCTTTTGATGGTCACACATGACAGGTATTTTCTCGATCGGGTTTGCAATGAAATTATTGAAATAGACGAAAAATTAGCTTATTCGTATAAAGGAAATTATTCCTATTTTCTGGAGAAACGGCAGGAACGGTTGTTTAATAAGAACCTTTTAACAGAAAAGGCTCAAAACCTGTTACGTCGCGAACTTGAGTGGATGCGTCGCATGCCAAAAGCACGAAGTACGAAAGCAAAATCAAGAATCGACGCTTTTTATGATCTCAAGGAACAATCGGAATACCGCAGAAATGAGAAACAGGTGGATATTAACATTAAAACTTCTCGGCTAGGAAATAAAATTCTCGAGATGGAACATGTTTCTAAAAGTTTTGGGGATTTAGTCATGCTTAACGATTTCTCCTATACCTTTTCGAGGTTGGAAAAAGTTGGAATCATTGGTCGAAATGGGGTAGGGAAGAGTACTTTTCTGAATTTGATAACACAGAGACTCGCTCACGATTCGGGTAAAATTGATACCGGCGAAACAGTGGTTTATGGATTTTATCAACAGTTAGGTTTACAGTTTCAACCACAGCAACGTGTTATTGATGTTATAAGAGAAATTGCAGATGTGGTTACCTTGGGTGATGGAAAACAAATGGCAATATCTCAATTTCTAACCTACTTTCTTTTCCCTCCCGAGATGCAATATGTTCCGGTTGGTAAGTTAAGTGGTGGCGAAAAACGAAGGCTTTACCTGATGACTATCCTGATGCAAAATCCTAACTTTCTAATTCTCGATGAGCCAACCAACGACCTCGATATTATTACATTGAATGTGTTAGAGGAATACCTTTCCAATTTTGGTGGTTGTTTGATTATTGTTTCTCACGACAGGTTTTTTATGGACAAACTGGTCGATCACCTTTTTATTTTCGAAGGAGATGGCAATGTATATGATTTTCCGGGAAACTATAGCGACTATCGGGTATCACAAAAACAGATTGAAATTGAGGACAAACGACAACGTGCCGGGGACAAAACCAAACCAGTTGCAAACGCTGTAAAACAGGCTGATTCGGGTGCAAAGAAAAAACATTCTTACAAAGAAAAAAAGGAATTGGAGCAAATTGAATTGGAAATGGCGAATCTGGAAGTTGAAAAAAAAGCCCTTGAAGCTGATATATCCACAGGAATTTTATCATCCGGGGAATTGGTTATTAAATCTAACCGCATTGGAGAGATAATGAAAATAGTAGATGAAAAAACAGATCGATGGGTGGAGTTAAATAGTTAGTTTATCTTTTTCTGCCTTCATTTCCCGGGTTATTTTTATCGACAACCATCCTAAAAGTGCAATTACCAAAACGAGGGCTAACCAAATATAAGTTTTGGTAAAAAAAGCCGGCAAAATAAGACTTGCCGGTTTTGGCAATCTTACAATCCTATTGGTTTTTAATACTAAAATGTCTTTGGGAATCTTGTCAGTAAAATATTGTAAGTCGTAATTTGGCGATGCAATTTTCTCATTTCCATAAAACAGCTCATATTTCTCTCCCGCTTTCAAATTTGAGATAAGATATTTTGAAAGTTGGTATGCATTAACTGCTGTTATTTGCAAAGGATTGTTATCGGCATTATCAATTTCGATGATTAGTTCATTTGTTTTCAATCCATTAAAGTTCCATATAGTTAATTTTCCTGATGTAATAACAAATGAATTAATGGTTTCGAAAACCTTTTTCCTGTTATAGGTGTTGTATCTTCCTACTATGCAGTTTCTCATGTAAAAATCAGGTTCTTTTATAGTAAGGTCAAATCTGTCAATTTCATAAGCTTCATTAAATGTTAGCCTTACAAAGCTTTTTTTAAGTTTAACACTATTTGATTGATGTACAGTTGGTGTTGTAATTTCAGTATACAAGCCCTCATTTATTTTCGAATCATAATACCCAACTGTCATTATCTGCAATGGGTCTTTTCGTTTATCATTCAACGTTATCTCAAAAAATTCGTAATTACTTTTAGGAAAATCAATTATTCTGAGCTCGGAAGTATTCCCTTTTGAAATGGACGAAAGGACAGGAAAATTTCGTTTGATGATAAACCAGTTATTATGGTCGTCACTGCCTTTCAGGGTAATTTCCTTTTCTATTTCGGTATTACGAATTTGTAAAACAAAATTTGAAATAGTTGATCGGTCCTGATTATGAATGACAATTCTGGTAATGGCTTGCTTTGGTAAATATTTATTTTCAACTATTTTATATTGTTTGAATGCCGTTTGTTCGGTTACATGATTTTCGGATACAAATAGATATGGAACTTCTTTGTGCCTGGAGTCCAAAATTCGAAGGTCGGAATAGTCGCTTTTTGCACCGGATATTACGTTGGGAGAAAGCAATATTTTATAGAAATCACTTTTTGTAGCGCTGTCGATCTGTGTTTTCCATTTGAAATCATCTGCATTACCTGCAACAAAGAGGCATAAAAATTGGATAAATAAAATACACTTTTTCATAAATTTTCTATAATTCATGCAACCAAGTTAGTTTCTTATCTTGTAAAATCCGTGATACTTTTAAATAACTACTGTAGTTCCTCACTCAATCCTTAAATCCCCGAAAGTGGAATTCTGTATTTTTCTTAATTTGAGTTGTTTACCTTCAGCCTAGGTTATGTCTTACTCAAAAAAATTGTCCCCGAAATTCACTAAATACACTTTCTCGGTTGCCCGTGTGAATGCCGTATAAAGCCATTTCAGATATTCGATGGTCAGCATATCATCTTTAAAATAGCTTTGATCGATAAATACGGCACGCCATTGTCCACCCTGGGATTTATGGCATGTTACCGCATTGGCGTGTTTCACCTGAAGAGCATTGAAATACTCATTTTCCTTTACTTTGGCATACCGTTGTTTAAGTGAAACAATTTCTGCATAGTCCTCGGAAACGGTGTAGAATAATCGCTTGTTATCTTCAAACGATAGCGCAGGAGCCTCAGAATAAAGTGTATCGAGCAATAATTTTACCGAAAGCTCCGTATTATCATAATCCGGAATGATTATTTCAGCTTGTGCAAACCTAAAACCATACAATTCATAATATTTCATTACCCGTTTTACCTTTACAATATCCCCATTGGCAATAAAGTCAGCCTTTACGTTTTCTTTAAGCCAGAAATAATTGTTTTTCACAACCATAAGGTAGTCGCCGGCTGCCAATTCCTCTTCACGTTGCAGAATCTGACCTCGTATTCCCTGATTGTATTTATTCGCAATTTTATTTGATCTGCAAATAACGATAGTTTCATCACGTCCACAAGCGTTGTATGCTTGTGAGAGAGTGTCGAGGAGTTCATTTCCGGCGATTCTATGCACGTCGGTAAAACCTGATAAAATAAATTTTGGATTTTGGATTTTATCCTGACTAATCAAATTTCGGATGGAGGTTGCGTTGCTGAGGATACCTGATTCGTGAGCCTGACGAACAACTTCCCTTAATTCGTGTTCAACTACGGTTAAATCATATGATTCTAAAAATTGCTTATTCATCGCCATACTTTGCTGTAGCCCGACAGGTGGCAACTGTGCCGTATCGCCAACCAGAATCAGTTTGCAATTTTTGTCATTATATACATAGTTAATAAGGTCTTCCAATAAATTTCCAGACCCAAAAATGGATGTATCCAGATTCTTGTCTGAAAGCATTGATGCCTCATCTACAATAAAAAAAGTGTTGCCATTTAAATTGCGATCAATAACGAATTTACCAAATGCATCTTTGGATGTTTTTTGTCGATAAATTTTTTTGTGAATGGTAGTAGCGGGAGTTTCTGCATATGAGGAAAGTACCTTAGCTGCGCGTCCGGTAGGAGCCAAAAGAACAGTTTTGATATTCAATTCCTGCAAAGCTTTTATGAACACGCTGATCATAGAAGTTTTACCGGTTCCTGCATAACCTTTCAATAAAAGAATCTCTTTTGTGTGCTGATTTAACACAAAATCAGAAAGCTTCCCCATCAATGTTTGCTGATCCGCTGTCGGAGCAAATGTAAGATATTTCTGAATTATGGCAATCAGGTGATTTTTTATCATTGCAACGTCCTATGTATTAGGATATGGTCATTTATTTTGTTCTAATCCTTAAAGTATGCCAAGCTAGATAAAAGCTTTCTAATTAGGAAAGAAGTTTTAATACAATGATTGGATTAAATATTCCGGACTTAAAATAACCCAGAATGAATACAGTTTACAATAAAAGTTTACAATTACATTCTTTTGAAATGTTTGGATAAACAATTAATTATTAACTTTAACCGCGAATGGATGTTGTTTATTAAGAGTATACAGCTTAAATCCCGTAATCCCATACAATAACAAATAGTAACGCATAAATTCGGAATAATTTAGGTATTATGAATGAAATTAATTTAATTGACGAAACTTTCGATAAAAACCAGGCGCATAATTATCATTTATCGATTCAGACAAGTAATAATGGATTGTCATTTTGTTTGTTAGATACAATCAGCAAAAAATATATTGCACTTCGCCATTACCCGTTTAAAGCCATTAATAGTAATCAACAACTATTGAATAACGTTTCGGAAAGAATTAAATCCGATGATATTCTGAAACTTAAGTTTAAGAGTGTAAGCCACATGTTTGTTGACAATAAGAATACACTTGTTCCAATTTCTTCTTTCGACGAGAACAAAGAATCTGAATATTTTAAGTTTAATCATCCATTGGAACCTAATTCCTTAGTCTTAAGCAACTCATTGATTCATTTGGAAGCTAACAATGTTTTCAATTATCCGGAAAGCTTATATAGTATGCTCAAGGAGGTATTCCCTGCAATTAAATTTTCACATCACAGTTCAGCATTTATCGAAAATTTGATTATTGATTCAGCCAAATGGACACAATCAAAATGCTATATAACTATCAATAAAACTTTTTTAAATATTGGCATTGCCTGTAACAAAAAACTGGAATTTTATAACACATTCAATTTTAAGGAAAATTCAGATATAGTATATTATATATTGAGTGTTTTGGATCATTTTAGACTATCACCTCTACTTACTGAGGTATTTATGTCATCGAGCGCAGAGAATCACGATGAGATGTTCGATTTTATAAACAATTATTTGAATATGATTAAATTTATCAGGCCAACCGATAAATATACCTTTAGTTATATTTTTGATGAGTTTCAGTTAACACGGTTTTCAAATCTGTTTAATCTGGCGCTTTGCGAATAATCAGCGGAAAGTATCGCGGCAGAATGATACACCCGGGGAAAGAATTTACAGCCCGACCCACCACTGATACTGCAAAGGAAAGCTTGTTTAATATTCTGATGAATACGTACGATCTGGAAGAGATAGATGTACTTGATCTATTTGCAGGTACGGGGAGTATAAGCTACGAATTTGCATCAAGAGGGTGTAAATCAATTGAAACGGTTGAGCTTAACTACAAACACGCAGGTTTTATAAACAAAATGGTACAGGAACTCAAGTTTGATCAATTAAGGCTTATACGTACAAATGCATTTCATTATCTGAAGGCTTGTAATCGCAAATTCGATATCATCTATGCCGATCCACCATATGATTTGGAAGAAATAGAAACACTACCCGAAATAATTATTTCGAAAGGTTTATTAAAGCAGGGAGGAGTATTTATTTTGGAACATTCTAAAAATATGAACTTTAGCAACCACGAAAAACTAAGTGATCATCGGGCTTATGGCAGTGTAAACTTCAGTTTTTTTAGTAACGATAAAAAACTTTAGAAAATATTTGTTTCCATTTGGATGGAAACAAATAAGCACTATCTTTGCATCGCAATTCTGAAAAGGTGCAAGCCAATCAGGATAACAAAAACGGAGTTGTAGTTCAGCTGGTTAGAATATCTGCCTGTCACGCAGAGGGTCGCGGGTTCGAGTCCCGTCCATTCCGCTTCAAGAGATACAATCTCAAACAAAGCCGCCTAAATCGTGAGATTTAGGCGGCTTTTTCATTTTCCCCCACTAAAAGAATTTTAGAAAATTATCATCCCGAATGTGAGTAATAACTATGGCTGCAAAAACGACATAACCTTAGCTCCAAAAATGCAGTCTTCAATAAACAATAAAACATATTGTGGTGAAACCAGGGTGTAAAGCATAAACAAGGTTTTATATACACAAATACTTTATTCTTGATCTATGAGTTTTGAGTATCAATATAATAAACCTATATTTGCATAATAAACTTTACAGGTTTATTATTACTTGTTTAGTTTATCATATTAATTATGGATAAGTTAAATCAATATTTACAGGAAACACGGGTTTTAATTTTCAGATGAAATCAATCCCCCAACATATTTTGGGGAAACTGCCATTATATATTATCGAAAGGCTATAGAGTCTGACCTTAAAATTTTAGCTAGGAGCTATATCCTACATTAAAATTTATTAAAAATTGATGTAAAGTTTAATTTGTCGGAGTGCAAAAATAAATAATGAAAAATATTTTATGGATTAAACCACTAAATTATTATAAATCGGTAATTGCTTTAAATTTTGGAACCAGCGCTTTCATAATTAACCAGGCTCCTAAATAAGCCAAAGCACAATATGCAAAAACAATACCGTAGGCAATTGTCATTTCTGATTGGATAATTGTTGATTGTAAATCTTTTAACTGTTGAAATTGGTTTGGATCGATGGCTTGTAATTTCTCAGTTAGATTCTTGGAAAGGCTGCCCAGTTCCACATGATTCAGATTTATAATATCGCCATGTTTGTTAACGAGTTGAATGGAAGTGATTTTATCAACAAAATCTCCAAGATTCGAAGCTTTTGCCTCAACCCACCACTTTGCTAAACCTGCACTTCTGTAGGCATCAAATATCCATCCTGCCGATTTGTTTACTGCAATACCTCCAAATGCGCCCGCCATACCACCAATTCCAACAACTGAACCTACTAATTTTTTAGGAAACATATCCGAAACAGTGGTGAATATATTGGCCGACCAGGCTTGATGCGCCGAAGTGCCTATACCAATAATCAGCACAGGTAGCCAAAAACTATATACCCCAAGAAATTGGGCGCCTAATACTACCAGTGGAATCAATGCTATGGCAAACATGACTTTCATTCGGGCTGCATAGGGATCATGCCCTTTATTCATAAAATATATGGGAAACCAACCTCCGGTGATGCTTCCAACGGTCGACATGGTATAAAGCACCGCCAGAGGGAACGCAACCTGCATGCCCACCATACCATACTTAGCTTTGAGATAGGCTGGTAACCAGAACAGGAAGAACCACCACACACCATCGGTCATAAATTTTCCTATGCTGAATGCCCAGGTTTGTTTATATTTTAAAAGTTGAAACCAGGATACTTTTTGAGTTTTATCACTAGTGGTATCATTTTGAATTTGAGCATCTTCATCGCTGTTGATAAATTCAAATTCCGCTTTTCCTAATTTCTTGCCTAAAATGGGTTTTTCATAAAGCCAAAACCAAAAGATAAGCCATAAAAATCCGATTCCTCCAATAATTAAAAATGCCCATTCCCATCCGAGATGATCGGCTATCCAGGGCACTGTTATTGGGGCAATGATGGCACCTACGTTGGCGCCTGAATTAAAGATACCCGTGGCAAGCGCACGTTCTTTTTTAGGAAACCATTCGGCAATTGTTTTTATGGCTGCCGGAAAGTTGCCTGCTTCACCAAAACCTAGCACACCCCGGGCAAACATAAAGCCACCAGTTCCTTTGGCTAAAGCATGTACTATTGCACCAACCGACCAAATAATTAGCGACCATGCATAACCCCATTTGGTTCCAATCCAATCGATTAACCGGCCGGCAAAAAGCATTGAAATAGCATATACAAACTGGAACACCGACACAATGTTAGCATAGTCAGAATCACTCCAGTTGAATTGTATTTCGAGTCGGTCTTTTAAAAGACTGAGTACCTGCCGATCCAGGTAATTCACGGTAGTTGCAAAAAACACCAGAGAACAAATTGTCCAGCGGTATTTTCCGATTGTTTCATTTACTTCATTTATTTTCATTCAGTTAGCTTTATTTTGTTTATGAAAATATTATTGTTTTTTGTACTTCCTTATTATTTCGAGAGCCTTTTTACATTCTTCAGTTAGTTTTTGGAAATCACCTTTCTCAATAATATCTTTAGTAATCAATTGAGATCCCACACCAACGCATGTTACACCGGCTTTAAACTAGGCTGCCAGGTTTTCTACCGAAGTGTCCACTCCTCCGGTTAGCATAACGCTCGACCATGGAAATGGGTTTTTTAGGGTCTCTACAAATTTTGGTCCTCCAACTTGCGTTCCAGGGAATATTTTAACTATCTCGGCTCCCAGTTCTTCTGCTTTCGAAATTTCAGTAACCGATCCACAACCCGGTGCCCATAGAATTTTACGACGGTTACATACTTTTGCCATATCTTCATTCAATACCGGTGATACAATGAAATTCGCTCCCAATTGAATGTATAAAGCCGCAGTACCCGGGTCCACTACCGAACCAATGCCAAGAATCATTTCAGGCAATTCTTTTGCTGCATATTTATTTAGATCGGCAAACACTTCGTGAGCAAAATCTCCGCGGTTTGTAAATTCAAAAACCCTTACACCTCCTTCATAACAAGCGTTCAATACTTTCTTACAAAGGTCAGTATCATTGTGGTAATACACAGGAATCATCCCTGTTTCAGCCATTTTTAATGCAACTTGTATTCTGGTAAAACGAGCCATTTTGATTGGTTATTTTTGATTGCTGTTTTAAAATATGATCTACTCCAAAAAATGCAAAGGTCCTCTGGGACGCAAATATAAAATAGTCTACATAAAATATACAATTATCTCGAAACACGTCCGGAAGCATCACCACCCATAAGTTTTTCAACCTCCTCAACGGTTACCAGATTGAAATCTCCTGTAATTGTGTGCTTCAGACATGAGGCTGCCACAGCAAAATTCAATGCTTTCTGGTCATCGCCAACGTATGTTAACAAACCATAAATTAGTCCTCCCATAAATGAATCACCACCACCTACTCGGTCAACTATGTGAGTAATATTGTATTCAGGCGCCTGAATGAGTTCAGAGCCATTCCAGAGAACGCCCGACCATGTATTATGATTTGCGTTTACCGATCCGCGAAGGGTGACAATAATCCTTTTGGCAATGGGGAAACGGTTTACCAACTGACGACAAACTGACTCATAGGCAGAGGCTTTAACATGTCCTTTGGTTACATCAACACCGTCAGGTTTAATTCCAAAAACCATTTCTGCATCTTCTTCATTTCCCAGAATTACGTCACAGCCTTCCACTAGTTCAGGCATTACCTCCGATGCTTTTTTTCCATATTTCCAAAGATTTTTCCGGAAATTAAGGTCGGTTGATACTGTAATGCCTTTTTTATTAGCTGCTTTTATTGCCTGAAGACAGACCTGTGCTGTATTTTCCGATATGGCGGGAGTAATTCCTGTCCAATGAAACCAGGTAACACCCTCAAATACCCTGTCCCAATCGATCATCCCTATTTCGATGGTTGAGATGGATGAATTAGCCCTGTCATAAATAACTTTGCTGGATCGTGCCACAGCGCCCGTTTCGAGAAAGTAAATTCCCAGCCGTTCGCCTCCCCAAACTATATGATTCGTGCCTACATTATATTTTCGCAATGCCATGATGCTGCTTTGTCCCAAATCATTTTTTGGTAAACGGGAAACAAATTCCACAGGAATTCCGTAATTAGCCAAAGAAACAGCTACATTCGCCTCTCCGCCGCCATAATTTATATCAAACTGTGTGGCTTGTGAAAAACGTTCATATTTTGGTATGCTTAATCGAAGCATTATTTCTCCGAAGGATACTACTTTATTATTCATCTGGTGTTAAAAGGATTTATTAAATTTTATAAATTAAATATAAATGATTTAATTCATAAATCAACATTGTGCCATCGATTGCACAAAGATTAAAAAAAAGTTGGTTAAAACCACAAAAAGATTTTAAAATGAATTAATAAAATGGAAATTTAAAA
>JANXXY010000312.1 GCA_025350365.1 Bacteroidales bacterium
GCACCCTGGCAGATATCGACTCTATGGCCAAATGGGGATTTAATAGTATTCGTTTGCCGATGCATTACAATTTATTTACGCTACCTATTGAAAAAGAACTGGTTGCTGGTCAAAATACTTGGCTTGATAAAGGTTTTGTACTTGTTGATAGCCTATTAAAATGGTGCACTGCCAATGGTATGTATCTTATTCTCGATCTCCATGCTGCACCTGGCGGACAGGGTCACGATGCTGGTATTGCCGATTATGACAATACAAAACCATCACTGTGGGAAAGTGCTGCCAATCGGGCAAAAACAGTTGAACTATGGAAAAAGATAGCGTTGAGATATTCAAATAACAACTGGATTGGCGGTTACGACCTTCTCAACGAACCAAATTGGGATCTTGCAGGTGGAGTCACGCTCAAGCAACTTTATACTGATATTATTGCTGCGATACGTCAGGTCGATACCAATCATCTTATCTTTATTGAGGGGAATTGGTTTGCAAACGATTTTACCGGTCTTTTACCAACAACACCTGGCACACCATTAATGGATCAAAATATGGCCTACAGTTTTCATAAATACTGGAACTCAACTGTGACTGGCTCAATTCAATGGATGCTAGATATCCGTAACAATTTTAATGTTCCTCTTTGGTTGGGAGAATCGGGCGAAAATAGCAATGAATGGTTTAATCGAACTATAAAAATGTTGGAAGATAACAAAATTGGATGGTCCTGGTGGCCTTTGAAAAAAATTGGAACAATTGTTGGCCCAGCTACTATTGTTGAAACGGTAGATTACAGATCGTTACTTACTTACTGGGAAAAAGGAGGAACTAAACCAACCATCGATTTTGCCAAAATTACGCTTATGCAAATAACAGAGAATGCCAAAATTCAAAATTGCATGATGCATCCCGATGTGATTGATGCGATGTTCCGACAGGTCAAACAAAGTACTAGAATACCTTTTAAAAATCTGACAATTCCAGGAACCATTGCAATTTCGGATTATGATATGGGAAAAGTCAACATTGCTTATTGGGATCAGGATTATATGAACGATAAAGAAACATCAACGGAATGGAATAAGGGATCGGCCTACAGAAATGATGGCGTTGATATTGAAAAATGCGAGGATACACAATACTCAAATGGTTACAATGTTGGCTGGACTAATAAAAATGAATGGATGAAATATACTGTAAACGTCACCCAAACCGGCATTTACGACGTTTTATTCAGGGTTGCTAATACCGATAACGCAGGTTTGTTCCATGTAGAGGTGAATGGAATGGATGTTACCGGAACTGTTGAGGCTCCAAATTCAGGAGGGCACCAAATATGGCAATCGGTGACAATCAGTAATATACCGCTTATAAAAGGGGTTGATACCTTAACATTTAAAGTTGACCAGGGTGGCTTTAATATTAGTTCCATGACCTGGACTGGTCCATCAGCAATTTCATCTCTGCCCTTACGACTATTTTCCGCGATTACCACCGAAGATGGCAAGTCCATTTACTTAACATTCAGTGATACATTAAAAGAAGGGTTGTCCCTCTCTGCAAGCAGTTTTAAACTCTCGAAAGATATAACTGTTGCAATTGCAAGTATTGAACAAAATAAAGTAAATACAAAACAGATCATTCTCCATATTTCAGGATCAATTCAATATGCTGATATTCTTACACTATCATATACGGGAACTTCAATAATAGCATTGGATGGAAGAGTTTTAGCTGATTTTACTAATAAGAAGGTGATAAATAATATGTTAGCAACTCAAGCTATTCCCGGAAAAATCGAAGCCGAAAGTTTTACTGAAAACTATGGTTTTTCAGCTGAAAATTGCACTGATATTGGTGGAGGAAAGGATATGGGCTTTTCAGACGCCGGCGATTATCTCGATTATCTGGTATATATACAGGAGGCTGGGACATATATTGTTGATTATAGGTACTCTACGCCTGATAACAACACGAAAGCAGAGTTATCCCTCATGGATGTCGGAATTAAAACAGTGTTGCAAACAATAGATTTCACTGCCACCGGAGATTGGCAGAAATGGAATAACAAAACCATCTCAGTAAATTTACCGGCAGGTCTACAACGAATGCGCATTACGGTAAATACCGCAAGATTTAATACCAACTATATGAATTTTGTTAAAAGTACAAATACTTCCACTGACTTTATACCGGATACTAACCAGCTCGAAATTTATCCAAATCCATCCAATGGTATACTTTATCTCAAGCCAACATTAAATTTAGGTGAAAGTATCGACATTCAAGCGATTGACATATTCGGGAAAATAAATTACCGGCAAATTATCAAAAACTATAACAATTCATTGCAAACAATCGATTTATCTTGCAGTGCTAAAGGTGTTTATATAAT
>JANXXY010000324.1 GCA_025350365.1 Bacteroidales bacterium
TGCCATAATATTTTTTGCCATCTACATAATAAATGTATTTGCAAAAATATTGCCCTTGACCTACTAGCCATGCTGAATAATACACCTTGCAAATGGTAATGCTACCATGTTTCTGAATGGCAGTTTTTTCATTCTGATAAAAAATCGTAAATATTATCAAAAATAAAATAAACCCACCCGATAGAATGTAAATTCCATTTTTTTGTAAAGCAAGAATTGTTTTATCTATTCGAACCATGTGTAAATTATTAAGGAATAACTATATAATTTTTAATATTCGTTTTGTCATTTGGTAGGGATAACTCCTTTTTAATCATATCTTCAAAAGGTAATTCAGTATTATTGATTTTATCTACTGAAGTTTCAATATTAACTGCATTATAATCATGCAATACTACTTGTAAATATTTCCTAATAACTTTCCCTCCTGTTTTTATGTCTTCCTTAAAACCATCACTTCGCAAGATTGCATCAATTTTATTGGCTAATTCTTTTCTTTCAGGAGTAAAATAATCCTTTATCAATTCAGAAGTTTTTAAGTCTAAGTTACTCCAGCCAATAAGGATATTTAATATTTTTTCAGTAGCTATATCTGCACCTACTCTTAAAACAAATTCCGTTAAAACATCAAAATCTTCTTTTTGATTATTAAAAAGTGATTTAATTTCCATATCAGCTAATTTAAAGTCTATTGAGGCTTTCGCAAAATTTAAAACTATTACCCTTGCTACCGTTTCTTCAATTTGTTTATCATAAACATATAATTGTGAGCCATTTTTGAAAAATTTGTAAAACATACCCAAAGACAGTGTAAATTTATATGTCACGCCATCAACAATCATATCGAATGCGTCAAGTTGACTAACTGCTGTTTTAAAATCACCATAAACAATATAATTGGGAACTATTTGTGTTGACCCTGCTATAAATAAGCCTGTAAGTAATTTTTTACCATTACTTTGGAAGTATAATTTTAATAATGATAATTCTTCTGTCATTACATTTTTAGCCAAAGTTGTTGCCCCTGTTTCAGCAGCGATTTGTACCGTTGATTGAACAATCCTTTTTAATATTGCAGCATCTAGTGCAGCCAAGACTACGTCTCCTGAAGCTTTGGCATAAAAAGTCATATCTCCGTTGGCTACTTGAATGTTGGCCTTTGCTTTTAATATATTGCCTAAAACTGGCACCCATTTTGCCCCGCCTACTTCTTTATCAACCCAATATTCTTTTAGGTAAGTTACGGTTGCAAATTGGGTCATTCGCTTTAGTGCTTCCCGGGACTCATCATTCATACCACCAAGAGCAGCTTGTAAAGACGATTCGTCACGCAGTTTCAGTTCTTCTTCATAATATTTCTGATGTATTGCTTGTACATCAAATCCGTTTTTCCACTCGTTATTGCAGCCTTGCTCATCGCAAAACTCGTTTGACAAATCTTTCCATTTGTTGCCTTCCCAATAAACCCAGTTACGCCCGGCATCATCCCAGTAAACATCACCAACTATCGGGTATTTCGGACAGTCGGGGCAATTCGGGTTATCTACGTTGGGTGCATTTTTATGTTCTTCGTAATATTTTACAAGTGCTTTATAAAATGCTTCGAGGTTTTCGGTACTATTTACCCATGTTTTGTAAGGATTTGCGGAAAGCGCTATTTTTTCATAATCATCGAACCTATCAGCCATTAACTCAATTTGTGCTGCTGCTTTAGTAATGTTTAATTTAGTTTCCTTATCAGAATTAAGAGCTTTTACTAAATATTCATAAACCTCCTTTGCTCTGCCCACAAATGTTGAATTTATTACTTTAAAACCTTCGCAACTGCAAGTGTAAATTTGCGAACTTATATCAATTTTGCTGCCTGTTTGTAATGTTACAACCTTGTCATTAATAAGAACGTATGTAGCCGTGTTTGTTGTTTCTATTGGTGTAATCTGCTCGGCAGGTTTGCCTGTTGGTGCATAGTAACCAGCATAAACATTATTGGAGTGATAAGCCATATATACAACGCCATCTTTCTTGAATGCCGCTAACGTGCCTTTTAGGCTCTCTTGCTCTTCAGATGTACTAAAAAATGCATAAGGTATGGCAGAACCAATATCTATTGCTTTTCCAGATGGATCGAAAAATAAGCTTCCCGAAAAAACAGATTTATCGCTAACGCAAGCAATACTAGCCTTTGACATACTCATCCCGTCCTCTGCGCTCTCGAACAGGTTACCAAACAGGCTCCAGGATGGATCATGAATAGCATCCCACTCTTTCTTGAAGAGCCGTGTCGACTTGCTGTAAGCCATCAGGTCGTCCGAGGTGGCCATGCGGGCATCGGAAACTTCGTATGGATGTTTAAGCCTGAACGCCCCGTGCCCCAACTCGTGGGCTATCGTGTGGATATATTCGTTGGGATTTTGTTTATATTTAAAGATATAACCGAACTGCCGGTTAAAAGGCATGTAGCCAGTTACGGTGCTTTTGGTGGCTTCGTCAAAAAAGAACAGGTAAATGGTGTTCGGGTTATAGGCGGCATTGTCCTTCATGGCACTGTTTACCAGTTTCATGTCGGGGGTGTAGTTCATTTTGTCGTCGGCATTGGTGTTGTCGAGGGTGGTCTGGTTCGTATGGGGGAGGGTTACGGTTAGGCCTCCTGCAAGGCTTGTAACATACCAGTTAACTACTGCCGGGGAGTATATTTTGTTTATTTCGGTTTGTACATAGTCGGCATTGGGTAGTATGGAACCATTTACTGCAACAATACATAGGTTA
>JANXXY010000360.1 GCA_025350365.1 Bacteroidales bacterium
AATGCCCGTGGGGCTTTAGCTACCTCAAAAGATTTAATACATTTTGAAAAGCAGGGATTAATTGTTCCTCCCATCACTTATGCCGAATTTGTATTCATTATAGAATCGTCCGGTAAAGTGAATGAAAACTATTATCTGAACCAAAAGTTTTATTATCAGGCGGATGATCTTGAAAAAAAAATGTTGGTATGGGACAAAAATGTAATTTTTTTTCCCAGAAAAATAAAAGGCAAGCTTGTATTCCTTCATAGACTAAGACCCGGTATTCAAATAGTTTCGGTAAAAAGTTTAACGGAACTTACTAAAACCTTTTGGAAACATTACTTTCAAAACTTGCACGAACATATTGTTCTCGACCCTATTTATGACCATGAATCAAGCTATATTGGAGGTGGCTGTCCTCCGATTGAAACTGAACACGGATGGCTATTGATTTACCATGGTGTTAAAAGAACTGAAAAAGGATTATTTATTTATTCTGCTTGTGCTGCTTTACTTGATCTAAATAATCCTGTAAAAGAAATTGCCCGTTTGCCTTATGCCTTATTCTCTCCTGAATTTGATTGGGAGTTAAATGGAGAAGTTAATAATGTAGTTTTTCCTACAGGTACTGCACTGTTTGGAAATACACTTTTTATTTATTATGGTGCTGCAGATTCAATAATTGCCTGCGCTTCGGTTAATTTACCGGAGTTGGTGGCCGAATTGTTAATTTATACTAAAAAAGATGAAAAATAAAATAGGTTCCCCTAAATTGAATGATAAGATCATTCAACAACAAGAGATGTATGGAAAAGAAAATAACTTATATCCTGAGATTATTTCACCGGAAAAAAAACAAAACCCGATTAAAGATCACACGAGCGACTTAACTGAAATCTTGTTCATTACCTCATATCCACCAAGGGAATGTGGCATTGCAACTTATTCGCAGGATTTGATAAAAGCACTGAATAACAAATTTAGTTCTTCATTGTCCATAAAGGTTTGTGCTTTGGAATCGGGTGATGCAAACTACAATTATCCCGATGAAGTGAAATATATTCTCGACACTTCACAAGCGGAGGGTTATCAGAAATTGGCTCAATCTATTAATCAGGATAATCTTATAAAAATAGTTTTGATCCAGCATGAGTTTGGTTTTTTTCATTTGCAGGAACAAGCATTTATGCAATTTTTATATGAACTTACGAAACCGGTTGTTATTGTTTTTCATACAGTTTTACCTCACCCTGATGAAAAGTTAAAAGCTAAAATAAAAAATATTGTGGCTTGTGGTTCAATCATCGTAATGACTAACAATTCGGCTGAGATTTTAACGAATGAGTATGGATTGACAAAAGAAAAAATAACGGTGATAGCTCATGGCACACATTTAGTTCCCCATTTAAGCGAAGAATTTTTGAAACTGAAATATGGATTTGAGGGCCGAAAAGTTCTTTCAACTTTTGGCTTGTTAAGTTCGGGAAAAAGTATTGAAACCACCATTGATGCCTTACCAGCCATTATTGAGCAATGCCCTGAAACACTATTTCTTGTAATTGGCAAAACGCATCCCGAAGTAAAAAAAACGGAAGGGGAAATATATCGTGCAAGCCTTGAAACCAAGGTAAAGTTATTGAAACTATCCAATCATGTAAAATTCATTAATAGATATTTGGCGTTACCTGATTTGCTTGAATATTTACAACTTACCGATATTTATTTGTTTACATCAAACGATCCTAATCAGGCAGTAAGTGGCACGTTCGCTTATGCTATGAGTTGTGCATGCCCTATTATTTCAACACCTATTCCTCATGCAAAAGAAGTGTTGACAGAAGATACCGGAATTATTTTTGATTTTGGCAACTCAAAACAATTAGCCGATGGCGTTATCAGGTTACTCAACGATGAGCCCCTGCGAAGAAATATCAGTTCAAATACTTTGCAAAAAATAGTTTCCACAGCCTGGGAAAATTCTGCCGTTGCACATGCTATGTTGTTCAAAAAAATAGGAGGCGATAAAATTGCAATCCAATACAACCAGCCGGAAATAAATCTGAGCCATTTGAAACAAATGACAACAGCTTTCGGAATTATTCAGTTTTCAAAAATAAACCAACCCGATATCGAAAGCGGTTATACACTGGATGATAATGCAAGAGCGTTGGTAACCATGTGTATGCATTTCAAATTAACAGGCGAAGAAAAAGATTTGTATTATATAAATAAATATGTCAATTTCATAAGGCATTGCTTACAACCTAACGGCAACTTTTTAAACTATGTTAATAAGGACAACCAATTTACCGATCAAAACAAAGCTGTCAATTTAGATGATTCCAATGGCAGGGCTATTTGGGCATTGGGATATTTAGTATCCTTAACGGGTCTGTTACCAGAAAAAATCGTTTCAGAAGCAAATGCAATCATTCAAAAAGCAATACCTCATATCGAAACGATGCATTCCACACGAGCTATGGCCTTTGCCATAAAAGGTTTGTATTTTTACCACAGCGGCAAAAAAACACCCGAAAATCTTGATCTGATAAAAACATTTGCCAATCGTTTGGTTCAGATGTATAAGCACGAATCGAGCGAAAAATGGGAATGGTTTGAGAGTTATCTTACCTATGCAAACAGTATATTACCTGAAGCTATGTTAGATGTATGGTTGTTAACCGGCGACACAATTTATAAAGACATCGCTATTTCGTCGTTTAATT
>JANXXY010000379.1 GCA_025350365.1 Bacteroidales bacterium
ATTACAGGCGTTAATACTGATATTGATCACATAAAAAAAATGGAATCGGAACTAATTCTTGCAAAAGCAGAATCGGAAAGAGCAAATCTTGCAAAAAGTCGGTTCTTGGCAAACATGAGTCATGAGATAAGAACTCCAATGAATGGAATCATTGGATTAAGTAAGTTGCTGCGAAAAACAAAAATGGAAGACTCACAGTCTAATTATCTTGATGCCATTATTTCCTCAGCCGACAATCTTTTAGTGATTATCAATGATATTCTTGATTTTTCTAAAATTACCGAAGGAAAACTTCAACTCGAAAAAATAGATTTGAGAATCGATAAACTTGTTGCAAGATTGATTAAGTCACTCGAATTTACAGCAAAAGATAAGGATATAGAATTAAAATATTATATTGATCCTAAACTAAATACAATATTAAATGGTGATCCGGTACGAATTAGCCAGATACTTGTTAATCTTGTGGGAAATGCCTTAAAATTTACCTCTGAAGGATATGTTGAGCTACACTTGACCCTAAAAAAAAGAATCGCAAACACAAATTATGTCCTTTTTAGTGTAACTGATACAGGAATTGGGATTGATGAGGATAAACAGAGGCTTATTTTTGAAATTTTTAGTCAGGAAGATGAAAGTGTAAGTCGAAAATATGGTGGAACCGGATTAGGACTTGCAATATCAAAACAACTTATTGAAATGATGGGTGGAACCATTAAACTGAAAAGTTCAAAAGGAAAAGGCGCAAAGTTTTATTTTACAATTCCTATGATTGATGGAAGTAGTGATTTACTAAAAGATGAAATAAAAGAACTGAACGAAACAATTGATTTATCTGACTTAAGAGTGCTTGTGGCTGAGGATCATAAAGTAAATCAATTTCTTATTAAGGCTATTTTTCGAAATTGGAACGTTGAACCGGATATAGCTGAAAATGGAATTGTTGCTATTGAGATGTTGAAGATAAACAAGTATGATATTGTTTTTATGGACAAGCAAATGCCAGAGATGGGTGGGGTAGAAGCCACAAAAATAATACGCGAACAGCTGAAACTTGATTTACCGATTATTGCATTAACAGCAGCTGCATTAAAGGGGTCGAAAGAGCAGGCTCTGGATTCAGGGATGAATGATTATATTACCAAACCATTTGAAGCAGGAGATTTATTAAATATCATTAAAAAGTATGTTAAAAATAAATCTGCAAATAGTTTAAATAAAGTAAATGAAGTATTGAAACCGGCAAAACCTCAAACAAAATTATTCGGGTTAAAATCTCTTTCGAGAATGTTTAACAATAAGCAGGATTCAATTAAGGAAATGATACGATTATTTATTGAGACTTCCTTACCAATTATGGATGAAATTTTAAATGAATTTCAGCTAAATAATTATATTAAGGTGGGTGAATTGTCGCACAAGCTGAAACCTTCCATCGATTTTATGGAGATTGATACTCTTCAACAGGTTATTAGGGACATGGAAAGTGCCGGAAAAAATAAGGATATCGAACACAAATTGAAAGATCTAATCTCTATTTTTGAAAAGGATATGCTAATCGTCATCTCTCAACTAAAGGAAGAATTGGCGAAAATGCCGTAAGCAAGTTCGGTAATTTTTCAACCTTTCACAATTTTATAAAATGTAATACGTTGAAAAACATTGAAATAAAGTAGTATTTCAAAATATATCTAAGTATTTCATTTTAAGAATGTTGAAAATTTACCGAAGTGTTGAACTTTTAAAATCTAACTTATAATTAAGTATATTAATGGCAATCGATTACACCAAAGTACCTTCACCATGTTACATTATTGAAGAAGATTTATTGAGAAAAAATCTGGAAATTATCAGATCAGTAAGTAAATCATCAGGAGTTGAGATCATCCTTGCCTTTAAAGGATTTGCCATGTGGAGTGTTTTTCCAATCATTTGTAAATATATCTCCGGTTCCGCTGCCAGTGGTCTTCACGAGGCTCGTTTGGCTTTTGAGGAAATGAAAAACAAAGCGCATACCTTTTCGGCTGCTTTCTCTGATACTGATTTCGATGAAATTCTTTCGTATAGTAGTCATATTACTTTTAATTCAATAAATCAGTTAAATCGTTTTTTACCCCGTATACAACAATCGAATAAAAATGTTTCGGTTGGGTTAAGGGTAAATCATGAGTTTTCGGAGGTTGAAACATCACTTTATAATCCGTGTGCACCCGGTTCAAGGTTAGGGGTTTTGGCAAGTGAGCTTAACGGCAAACTGCCTTATGGAGTGGAAGGACTTCATTTTCATTCTCTTTGTGAATCATATCCTGTTGATCTGGAAAAGACACTGGAATCGTTCGAGCAAAAATTTGGAGATTTGATTCCGCAGGTAAAATGGGTTAATTTTGGTGGCGGTCACCTGATGACACGAAAAGGTTATGATATCGCTTATCTGGTAAGAATTCTCCAAAATTTCAAAAAGAAATATAATGTTCATGTAATTCTTGAACCGGGTAGCGCTTTTGCATGGGAAACCGGTGTTTTGGTGTCGACTGTTTTGGATGTAGTTGAAAATAACGGAATAAAAACTGCAATTTTAGATGTGTCTTTCACAGGCCATATGCCCGACTGCCTTGAGATGCCTTATAAGCCCAGAATAGTGGGCTCTCATTTTAATCCTATTGAAGGAAAGCCAACGTACCGGATGGGTGGAAATAGCTGTTTGGCAGGTGATTTTGTTGGTAATTGGTCATTTGATAAGGAACTTAAGTATGGCGATCGAATTGTATTCGAAGACATGATTCATTATACCATGGTGAAAACCACTTTCTTTAATGGAGTGCAACATCCATCCATTGGTATTTGGAATGACCTGACCGGATTTCGTCTGGTTCGGAAATTCGGCTATGATGATTATCGTAACAAATTGAGCTAAAACAATACCTCTCCTATACTCTTGAACATCTTTTTAAAAATGATGTTATTATATCAATCGTATAAAAACCCAAAATATGAAGTATAATCAATTAGGAAAAACAGGAGTTTTGGTTTCTGAACTTTGTTTAGGAACCATGACGTTTGGTGGAAAAGGTTATTGGCAAGCCATTGGGCAATTGCCACAGGAAGAAGTTAATGAATTGATAAAGACCTCTATTGACCAGGGAATTAATTTTATTGACACTGCTAATGCTTATTCCGAAGGTTTATCGGAAACAATGCTTGGCAAATCGCTTAGTGATTTGGGGATAAACCGGCAGCAAATTGTAATTGCTACCAAAGTTCGTTTGCGAATGGGTCCGGGAGCTAATCAAATTGGGCTTTCGCAATTGCATATTGCCGATTCGGTAAACGATAGTTTGGAAAGACTTAATCTGTCGCACATCGATTTATTATATATTCATGGCGTTGATTTTCTCACTCCGTTGGAAGAAACGATGAGGGGTCTGGAAGATGTAGTTCGATCGGGAAAGGTACGTTATATAGGAGTAAGTAATCATCCGGCCTGGATGGTGGCCAAAGCGAATGGTATTGCCGATAAAATGGGATGGACTAAATTTATAGCTTCACAAAATTATTACAGCATTGCCGGCCGCGAATTAGAGCGTGAAATTCTACCGATGACAACCAGTGAAGGTATTAGCGTGATGCCATGGAGTCCTCTTGCAGGAGGTTTTTTATCTGGCAAATACACACGAAATAATGAAATAGCCGGTGATAGCCGTCGCGATAGCTTCGATTTTCCCCCGGTTAACAAGACAAAAGCATATGATATTATTGATGTGATGGCCGAAGTAGGGAAGAAGCATGATGTGTCGGTGGCTAGAATTGCATTAGCCTGGCTGTTGCACAAAAAATCAGTTACCAGTGTTATTATTGGAGCTAAAAGAAAAGAGCAATTGCTTGATAATATTGCTGCCACAGAAGTTCAACTTTCTGATGAAGAAATGCAAAAGTTGGATACCGTAAGCGGTTTGTCACCCGAATATCCGGGTTGGATGCTTGAGCGACAAATGCAAAACAGGTTTCCATCGTAGCTTTGCCACAAATCCCAAAAAACCATCTTAAATTCAGGCACCAAATTTTCGTTTTTAGTAAGGGAAACTTTGCGTTTACCATAAATCGGATGAAAATAGGTAAAAGTAAAATTGCTTTTGTAAATTTGAAGCTTTAGCTATTTCGATGAATCAGTTTTTACAGCAGGATATAAAATTTCTTGGTGGCGTTGGCCCTAAACGGGCTGAGCTATTTTACAAAGAACTTCAAATACATACGTTTGAAGAATTACTCAGCTATTATCCATATAAGTACGTCGACCGCTCAAGAATTTATTCCATCAGCGAGATAGATACCACTTTGTCTCACATACAGCTACGAGGCAAAATAACCGCATTTGAAAAAGAAGGAAAGGCACCTAAGGAACGATTAACGGCCAATTTTGTTGATGGAACGGGAATGGTAAAACTCGTTTTTTTTCAGGGGCAAAAATTTGTACAATCAAATATTAAAATCGGTACTGAGTATATTTTGCTTGGAAAGCCATCGGTTTTTAATGGACAAATCAATTTTGTGCATCCTGAACTGGATGAAGCAAATAAAAATGATGGAGGAATTTCGTCGTTGTTACAACCGTTTTATAATACCACCGAAAAACTCAAGAGCAATTACATCATTTCTAAATCAATACAAAAGTTTGTGAGCCTGTTATGGCAAAATATTCAGGAAACGATTCCGGAAACAATGCCTGACGCTATTCTGCAAAAAGCTAATTTATTGCCTTTACATGATGCCTTATTCAATATTCATTTTCCTCAAAGCCACGAACTACTAAAAAAAGCACAGTACCGGTTAAAATTCGAGGAATTATTTTTTATACAATTGGATTTATTGTATCAAAAAAATATCCGTTTAAGCCATATCGATGGCTTATTATTCCATACCTCGGGCGAATATCTGAATACTTTTTATAAACAATATCTTCCATTTCCTCTTACCGAAGCTCAAAAACGGGTGATAAAAGAAATCAGACGCGATCTGGGTTCAGGAAAACAAATGAACCGGCTGCTGCAGGGCGATGTAGGTAGCGGAAAAACATTGGTTGCATTAATGACAATGCTGATGGCTGCGGCTAACGGTTATCAGAGTGCCTTAATGGTTCCTACCGAAATTCTGGCGCATCAACACTTTAAAAATTTCCAAACATTATTATTAAAAATTGATGTCAATGTTGGGTTATTAACAGGCTCATCCACAAAATCGGCGAGAAAAAAAATCCATGAACAATTAATTAATGGATCCTTGCATATTCTTATTGGCACTCATGCACTTCTGGAAGCAGTGGTTCAATTCAAAAATCTGGGGTTGGTGGTAATCGATGAACAACATCGGTTTGGTGTTGCTCAACGTGCAAAATTGTGGCAGAAAAACGCTCAGCCGCCCCACATTTTGGTGATGACAGCTACGCCTATCCCTCGCACTCTGGCAATGACAGTTTATAGCGATCTGGATGTTTCAGTGATTGATGAGTTGCCTCCCGGAAGAAAGCCTATCCAGACCATACATTTTTATGATTCCAAACGCCTTGCAATGTTTGGTTTTTTAAGACGGCAATTAGAAGCAGGACGGCAGGTATATGTAGTTTACCCATTGATAAAGGAATCGGAAAATCTCGATTTAAAGTACCTGGAAGACGGGTATGAAGCATTTGCCCGCGAATTTCCGGCTCCTAATTACAATATTAGTGTGGTTCACGGCAAATTGAAAAATGAAGATAAAGTATTTTCGATGCAGCAATTTGTTTCGGGGAAAGCCCAAATTATGATTGCCACAACAGTAATCGAAGTGGGGGTTGATGTTCCAAATGCTTCTTTAATGGTGATTGAAAGCGCAGAGCGCTTTGGATTATCTCAACTTCACCAGTTACGCGGTCGCGTTGGTAGGGGAGTTGATCAATCGTATTGTATTTTAATGACCTCATACAAACTTTCCAACGAAGGTCGTAAACGCATTGAAGCCATGGTAAATTCGAATGATGGTTTCGAACTTGCAGAGCTGGATCTAAAACTTCGCGGACCCGGAGACCTCGATGGAACCCAGCAAAGCGGACTTGCATTCGATCTAAAAATAGCAAATATTGTGAAGGATGGTCAAATACTGCAATATGCAAGAGATATTGCTATAGAAATTTTAACTAACGATCCATCGTTATCTTTCGAGAGCAATCAAATACTTAAAATCAATCTTCAACGATCAAAAGAACATTCGGTAAATTGGAGTGTTATTAGTTAGATACATAACATGAAAGAGACAGGATAAATTGATAAATAATAGCAATTACAACCCATTTAAATATGTTAGCTAAACAAATATTAAATCTGCTTGAGATACAGAGTAAAGTAATTGTTCCCGATTTAGGAGCTTTTTTGATCAAAATTGACGAATCTCATCATATATTTTTCAATGAATTTTTGCGTTTTAATGATGGCATGTTGGTCGACTATATTGCCCAAACTGAAAATATTGATACGATGGATGCCGCTAAAATCGTTAAAAACTTTGTTGATGTTGTAAATAAAACATTAATTACCGCAAAAGCCTATGAATTAGATGGTATTGGAACATTAATTTACGATAACAATGGCAAAATATCTCTAATTCCGTCAACTCTTAAATCAGAAGTTACGGAAAATTTACCCGAAGAAAAGTCGGACCTCCAAATTCCCCAACAGAAATCAGAAATTCAGGAGAAAGTTATTGATTATCAAATAGTATCTGAACCACCACCTAGCAATGTAGATGCTTTTACAGAATCGCAGAAACAAGTTACATCTGAAAATATAAAATGGGATGAACGGCCGGTGTCCGGAAAAGTAATAATTCCAATAACTAAGTCAATTGAGCAGGAGGAATCTAACACAGGTGGAATAGTTGAATTATTTTCTAACAATGCCTCATGGATAATTCCTTTCATACTAATCCTAATAATGGCATCTGCATATTTTATCTTTTTCAGATCGCCTTCAAAAACCTCGCAACCTATTATAATCACTGAAGATACAACAAAAACAGATACAGCATCAAAAGATACTCCTCAGGATAGCCTGTTTAATAAGGTAAACAACCTTGAAAATTCCGTTTCCAAAACAAAAAACACTAATAATTCTTCAAAACCAAAGGTTACAAATACCAAAATGTACTATTTGGTAGCCGGATGTTTTGCAATTGAAAGTAATGCCGATCGTTTAGTTTCAAAACTCAGAAAACAAGGATATGATTCCAAAAAAATCAATAAAATAGGGTCAGGTTATTACGTTAGTTTAAAATCGTTTGATGATAAATTAGTTGCATCTAAGGAATTAAAAAAAATAAAAGAGGCTACAAATATTGATGCTTGGATTATTTACTATTAATTCTTAATGGGGAAAATGTTGTTTTGTATTTGGCATTTTGTTGAACTGCTTGAAATGAAAA